>DATMYG010000174.1:0-4778 GCA_035561055.1 Clostridia bacterium
AATATGTACTTGACACTACGCATAAGTAAGCGTATGCTTTACGGCATATTGAAGCGTTGGAGGGTACATAATCATGAAAAAACTTTGTATGGTGATCGCGCTCGTACTCGTTCTGTCGTTCGCGCTCGGCGGCTGCGGCCAGCAGGCCGCGAAGTATGAAAACGGGCTCGACAAGGTATTGAAGACGGGCAAGCTCGTCGTCTCGATGAGCCCGGACTTCGCGCCCATGGAGTTCGTCGACGCGAGCAAATCCGGCCAGGAGCAGTACGTCGGCTTCGACGTGACGCTCGCCAAGTACATCGCGGACGCGCTGGGCGTGGAGCTCGTCATCGAGGCGATGGACTTCACGGCCTGCCAGGCGGCGGTGTCCGAGGGCAGCGTGGACATTTCCATCTCGGGCTATTCCAAGCTGCCCGAGCGCGAGGAAAACTTCAACCTTTCCGATTATTACTACGCGGGGGACAACGAATCCGAGCAGTGCATCCTGATCCTCGCCGCGAACGCCGACTCGCTCAAGACCAAGGAGGACTTCGCGGGTAAGAAGGTCAGCGCCCAGAACGCCTCGCTGCAGATGAACCTTCTGACCGAACAGCTGCCCGACGCGGTGGCGAACCCCATCGTGGACCTCAACACCGCCGTGATGGAGCTCATCAACGGCTATGTGGACGCGCTGTGCGTCGCCAAAGGCAACGGGGAGGCGTTCATCGCCAACTATCCCGAGCTTGCGCTCTCCGCATTCCAGTTTGTCGTGGAGGACGAGGGCAACGTGATCCTTATCCCCAAGGGGGAGGATGAACTGACCGCCAAGATCAACGAGATCCTCAAGACCGCCTACGACGCGGGCCTGTACGGCGACTGGTACGCGGACGCCGAGGCGCTCGCGGCCTCGATGGGCATCGAACTCGACTGACAAGGCATGAACGCATACTAAGCATCGGGGCAGCGCAATGGAAGTGTTCGTGAAGCTCGTCGATAAGTACGGCGAAGTGTTCCTGCAGGGGCTGTATTACACGCTCCTGCTCTCCCTGATCGCCGTGGCCGCGGGCACGGTGCTGGGCGCGCTGGTCGCGCTGGCGCGCATGTCGCGCATCCGCCCGCTCAAGTGGCTTACGTCCGGCTACATCGAGCTGATCCGGGGCACGCCGGCGCTGCTCCAGCTGTTCTTCTTTTACCTGATTTTACCCAAGTGGCTTTCCTCAATTAACCCGTCCAAATTCGCCTGCGTGGCGGTGGCGCTCGTAATCAACAGTGCCGCCTACGTGTCGGAAATCATCCGAAGCGGAATCCAGGCCGTGGACCGCGGGCAGGCGGAAGCGGGCCGGAGCCTCGGCCTCTCCAAGCGCCAAACGATGCTGCGCGTCGTCATGCCCCAGGCGGTGAAGAACATCCTGCCCGCCTTGGGCAACGAGTTCGTGACGGTCATCAAGGAAACCTCGCTCGCCTCGACCTTCTTCGTGGGGGATCTGATGAGCGCGTTCCGCACGGTGCAGGGCGCGACGTATCTCGTTATCGAGCCGCTCGTGGTGGTGGGTGTCATCTACCTTGTGCTCACCTATACGCTGAGCAAAGCCGTTTTGCGCTTCGAGAGGAGGCTGAAAGCCAGTGATTGAGACGGTGTACCTATTTAAAAGCTTCGGTAAGCTCGGCGTGCTCAACGGCGTGAACGAGCGCATCGAAAAGGGCGAGGTCGTCTCCGTCGTGGGGCCCTCGGGTGGCGGCAAGAGCACGTTCCTTCGCTGCCTCAACCTGCTGGAGAAGCCCGATTCCGGCGCCATTCTCTTCGAGGGCGCGGACGTCACAAAGAAAGGCGTCGACGCGAGCGCCCATCGCCGACGCATGGGCATGGTCTTCCAGCAGTTCAACGTGTTTCCGCACCTGACCGTCGCCGGAAACATCACGCTCGCCCCCGTGCTCGTCAGGAAGAAGACGCAGGCTGAGGCGGACGAAATGGCAAAGGCCCTGCTTGCGCGCGTGGGTCTCCTCGACAAGTACGCGGAGCATCCCTCTCGCCTGAGCGGTGGACAGAAGCAGCGCCTTGCCATCGTGCGCGCGCTCGCGATGGAGCCGGACGTCATGCTCTTCGACGAGCCCACAAGCGCCCTCGACCCCGAGATGGTCGGCGAGGTGCTCGCGGTTATCCGCGGCCTCGTCGCGGACGGCATGACCACTATCATCGTCACGCATGAGATGGGCTTCGCCCGCGAAATCTCGGACCGCGTCCTTTTCATGGACGAGGGCGTCATCGTCGAGAGCGGCCCGCCCGCGGAGCTGTTCGCTCATCCGAAGAAGGAGAGGACGCGGGAGTTTCTGAGCAAAGTGCTTTCATAATAGACAATGGACAATCAATAATAGACAATGGACAATCAATTAATAAGAAACGGTCTCCGCCCTGAAGCGGAGACCGTTTTGTCTGCCGGATGATTGTCAATTGGTTTATTGCGGCTTGTTCGCCGCGATCCATTCGTCCATGGCGGGGAGGATGAAGTTGAAGTACGTGGGCCCGAGGTCGAGGAACGCCTTGTTGTAGGAGAGGCGGTCGAACGTGGAGCCGCACGCCATCTGCGCCTTCCTGAGCTCCTGCTGGAACATCGTGAAGCCCATCGCATATTTGAGGAAGTAGAACGGGTTTTCTACAGCGTATTTGTAATAAACCCCGCCGAGCTCATTGGCGGTTTCCTCATCGTAATACTGCGCGACGAGGGCGACGATGCCCTCCTCCGAGTAGCCGTCGCAGTTGACCTTGATGCTGATGAGCGCGGGCAGGAGCAGGTTCCCCAGCGTCGAATTCGCGTTCATGAAGCGGCAGTAGTTGTTGGAGAAGCGCGTGTTGTACGTATCGAAGAACACCTCGCCCGCCTGCGACCAGCACTCGTAATACCCGGTCAGGTCGAACACCTGGCGCGCGTAACCGGTCTGGCCGACGAGTGTACGCAGGTACTGGTAATGGTACATGTGTCCGGGATACCCTTCGTGGGCGAGCGTGTCGAGGAAGCGCGTGTCCTCCTCGAGCGTCTTCGCGTTGAGGATGATAAGATTTTCGCTCGCGTCATCCACGGGCGGCACGAGGTAGGCCGCGGGGCTGAACTGATCCTCGAGCTCCTCCGGGCAGTCCATGAAGGTGACGGCGTGCTCGGGCAGCTCCGGGAAGGAGCCCGCCATGAGCGTTTCGAGATAGGCAAGGTTCTCCTCGGTTGTGCCTACGGAGAGGGTGATCTGGTCGAAGTTGTCGTAGACGCTCGGCTCCTTGCGCATGCATTCGGTAAGCACGGAAATCTGGTAGTCGATCTCGGTCTGCAAAATCTCCGCCGCCTTCTGGGGCGAAATAACGGAGCAGGCGTTCATGTTGAGCTCCAGCTCGAAGTAACGAAGGCCGGCTTCGCCGTAAGCGCACAGCCCCGCCTCGTTGGTGCACGTGCCGCGAAGGGGTTCGAGCCCGTCGTAGAGCGCCTGGTAGGAATCCACGAGCGCGTCCACCAATTCGTCGTTGCGCGCCTCGTAGGCGGCGCGCTGCTCGTCGCTCATTTCAATATCGGCGATGGCGTCGCCGAACGTCGCGCGCAGGAACAGCGTTTCCTTCGCGTCGATCACGTCCTGCAACTGCCCGAGCACCTCGTCGAGCGCGGAGTCGGTCATGAACAGGCCCGCGGCGGACTTCTCCTCCTCGTACTTGAGCACGAGGCCCATGATGCGCGGCGTGTCGGCGAGGAGCGTCAGGTAACCCTCGACATCCTCGAGGGACTTCATGTCGTAGAACACCATGTTGAGCGGCAGATTCGAGTGGAGCCCGACGAGCGTGTCGAGCACCTCGCCGTAATAGTAATAATCGAAGCTTTCAATGCTCCAGTTCAGGTACTGCTCAAGCGTGTCGTAGGTGAGCCGCTCGTTCTCGGCGAGCGCGTCGCGATCAATCGCGTGCAGCCGGTCGAGCCATCCCTTTTCCTGCTCTGTTGCGACGCGGGACTCTTCGTACGTGAAGGGGCCCCAGCCCGTTTCCGGGGAACTGAGCCCCGCGAAATTCTCCGGGTGCGCGACGGTCAGGTGGAAGCTGAGCGCGTCGCTCGTCGCGTACTCGTCGAAAATTTCCATATCGAGCTGCGCGAGCGTGAGGCTGTTCGCGGCGGCGATATCCTCTGTTGGCGTCGGGACGATGGTTGGGACGGGCGTGGCGGCCGGCGTCTGTGGGGGCGCGGCCGTATGCTTGACGGTCGCGAAGGGCAGGAAGATCGAGCAGCCGGACGCGAGGGACAGCGCCATGGCCGCAATAAGCAGGAGCGCGAGTATGCGCTTATATATTTGCATCGTGTTCTCCTTTCGCTGGCGCCGACCCCGAACGGGGTCGGCTATTCTCATCCATATGCTCAACAGTATCATAAAATCGGCCTTTTCACAAGACAATCCGGCATTTTCCATCCCCGCGCGGCGCGCCGTTTTCCCGTTGACAAATGAGGGGGCGTGAATTAGAATAGTAATGCTGTATTGTTAAAAAACAATGCGCCCGCGCTGTGCTTGCGGGTGTAGCTCAGTGGCAGAGCGCCGGCTTCCCAAGCCGGTCATGTGGGTTCGATTCCCATCACCCGCTCCAGCATGTCCCGTTTTCATGCGGGAAACAGTAAGCGACAGATTTTTAGGAGGATGTCAAACCATGGCAAAGGCAAAATTTGAACGCACGAAACCGCATGTCAACATCGGGACGATCGGACACGTTGACCACGGTAAGACGACGTTGACGGCGGCGATCACGATGGCGTTGAGCCAGGAAGGCCACGCGGCGGCGATGC
>DATMYG010000175.1:0-4570 GCA_035561055.1 Clostridia bacterium
GGGTTGCAGGGGATCCTACGGTAGCACTCGACCACGGCGACACGGCCCTTTTTCATCCTTGCACTCGTGGGAAACTTCTCCGCGGCCATTATGAGCGAGGGCACGCCCGTTCTCTCGAAGTCGTCAGTCAAATCAAACACAGGAAGCCCCCTTTTCCAATTGCTCCAGCCCGGCGCGTATGTGCCTGCCCGCCTCGCCCGATCGCAGCGCGCGAAGCTCGGCGCGGAGCCGCGCCGCCGTCTCCGCCTCGGCCGGATGGACGTAGCCGGCCCGCCGCGCGGCGTAAAGTCCGGCGAGAGCGCCTTCCACCATGGCGGCGGAGGCCTCCTCGATGCCCGAAGCGTCCCCCGCGACGAAAACGCCCGGCACGCTCGTCTCATATTCCCCGTTTCTCACGGGCACGCTGCCGCCAAGCTGGGGGATATAGTGTATCTCGCAGCCCGCCATCGCCAAAAGCTCCGTCAGCGGACACAGGCCGACCGAAACACACATCACGTCCGCGACGACGACTTCCTCCGAACCGAGTATGGGCGAGAAGCGCGCGTCGAGTCCAACCGTAACCGCCCGCTCGAGCCGGTTCCTGCCCTCCGCCCGCGCGACGGTGCGCGAGGTATATATCGGCACGCCCATGCGCCGCACCTTGGCCGCATGCACGAGGTAGCCGCCGATCTTCGGCGCGGCGTCGATGATCATGGCGACGTCCACGCCGGACTGGAGGAGCTGATAGCTCACGATCAGACCGATATTGCCCGCGCCCACCATCAGCACGCGGCGGCCGGGTCTGACGCCGTATACGTTCATGAGCGTCTGCACCGCGCCCGCGCCGTAAATGCCGGGCAGGTCGTTATTGGGAAAAGCCAGCGCCCTCTCGTGCGCGCCGGTCGCGACGACGAGACTTTTCGGCTTAAGCTTGAAATATTCCCCGCCGCGCAGCGCCGTGACGACGCCGTCCTCGTAGACGCCCAGCGCCGTGCAGTCGGTAAGAAGCTCGACGCGCGCGCCGAAGCGCGCGAGCTCCGCGAGGAGCCTGCCCGGTATGTCGACGCCGCGCACGGAGGCGTACTGCTCCTTCGCGCCGAAAAACATGTGCGTCTGCTTGACGAGCTGGCCGCCCATACGCGAAGCGCGCTCAATGACCGTCACTCGCGCCCCGGCCCCGGCCGCCGAGAGCGCCGCGCGAAGGCCCGCGGGGCCCCCGCCGACGACGAGCACATCGGTCTGCTTCATGCGAGCACCCCCTTGCCGTGCTGCGTGCGCACGTCCATGCCCTCGCGAAGCGGCGTCGCGCAGGTTTTAACGTTGGGTACGCCGTCCACCGTCATCATGCAGGAAGAGCAGTTACCTATGGCGCAGTAGAACCCGCGCGGGCGTCGTAGCTCCGAGCTGTAAGCGAGTACGACGACGCCGTTTGCGTGCAAGGCGGACTGTATCGTATCCCCCTCGAGGCCTTCCATCGGCTGTCCGTCGTACGTGAAACTAAGCTTTTTTCTTTCGGGAAAATCGAGTATCGGGTGGCGTGTGATCCTCTGCATCGCTTTCCTCCCGCGTTTACGCGCACAGAATACCAGCCCTCCTCCTTAGCAGCTTTCGCTTCTGTTCGGAAAAAGGCTTTGTTTTCCCCGGCCGGGTCGCGTGCCGGGTTTTATTTGTTTTTCAGAGAAAGATCGTCCGCGGCCGCCAGGGTTTGCTTGGTCGTGGGAGAGATGCGTCGGCCATGCGCCCGCCTCCTTAAGCACTTGCAGAAACAGTATAGTATGCAGGATTTACCTTGTCAATCGAAAGATGGATTTTATTCTAGAACGCGTTCTGTAAGTTTTATGCGCAAAAAAAGGACAGTATACCGCTCCCAAGATTAAAGAGATACCCCCGGCTTCGGCAATTTATTTGCCGAAACGGATGAAAGCCTGCGGCTTACATCCGTTTCGGCCGTCGCGTAGCGACAGGCAACGCGTGCAAACTCAAAAAAGCGGCGCAGCCGCTTTTTTGACTCTTAGAATATCCTGTACGCGCAGTAGAACACTTCGCGCCAATACTCGGTCTTGTAGGGACGGCGCACGACCTCGCCGCTGTTGGAGGAGGCGTCCACCATCTCCTCGGAGTTGATCACGATGCCCACGTGGCCCCTCGAGGACGACATGCGGAACACCAGCACGTCTCCTTTCTTGACGTCGTCGATGTCGTCGATGCGCTGGTACTTGGTGACGCTGCGCCAGGTCTTGCTCGTCATATACGCCTGCTTGACGCCCGCCTGATTAAGGCACCAGTACACGAAGCCGGAGCAGTCGAAGTTGCTGGGGCCCTTCGCGCCCAGCCTGTATGGGGAGCCGAGTTTTGAAAGGGCGATCTCCACAAACCTGTCCGCCGTCGCGCCGCCGGAGGTACCCGGGCTGGGCGTCGACGTCGCGCCGCCTCCGGGGGTCGCCGCCGGCTGGCCGGGGGAAGCTTTCACCGCGTCGTCCGAAAGGAGCTTCGCCATGGTTTTGCGGCCAACCTTGCCGTCCACGGAAAGCCCGTTGTTCTTCTGGAACGCGCGCACGGCGGCCTCCGTACCGGAGCCGAAATACCCGTCCGCGCTACCGAGGTAGCCCAGCGCCTTGAGCTTCTTCTGCACGCTCTTGACCGTGTCCCCGCTCATGCCGATGGTGAGGGCGTTCGCCTGTGCGTCGCCCGACATGAGGATTTCCCGCGTCATGGGGCCGATGTGCCCGTCCGCGATGAGGCCGTTGAGCTCCTGGAAGAGCTTGACCGCGGCCACGGTGTCCTTGCCGAAGGTACCGTCCGGCTCCGTGGTCAGGTAGCCGAGGTTATAGAGGCGCTTCTGATAGGAGAGCACCTCGTCCCCCGTTTCGCCGTAGGAAAGGGAATGGGGTACGGCCTCCTCACTATAGAGCGCCTCGCGCGTGAGCGTGCCGATCATGCCGTCCACGCCGAGGCTGTTGCGGCTCTGGAACTCCTTGACGGCGGCCGCCGTCTCATCCCCGAAGTAGCCGGTGGCCTTATCCATATAGTCAAGTTCGACGAGGCGCTTTTGCAGCTCCTCCACGTCCGTACCCGAGTCGCCCACGGTCACCATATAGGGCAGGGCGTCCTCACGCATGAGCCTGTCGTAGGTTTCCTGATCGACCTCGCCGTCTATCGTTAAGCTGTGCCTCCGCTGGAAAAGCTCCACCGCCTGTTTGGTCATGCTGCCAAAGTAATCGGTGGGCTCGTCGTAATCCATATAGCCAAGCTCCATGAGCCGCTCCTGGATCGCCCTGACGCGCTCGCTCGTCATGCCCTTGCCGAAGGAAACCGGCGTGGGCGTGGGTTCCGGCGTGGAAGGCGGCCGCGGCGTGGGCGTGGGTGAGGGCGTAAGCTCCGCCACGAGGTCGACGAGCGAGGTCGTGAGCACTTCCCGCTGCGCGCCGGACGCTTCGTTCCTGCCGCCCGAAAAGGCGACGAGCAGCACGAGGCAGACGATGAGCGCCGCGACGCCCGCAAGCGCGGCGATCGCCCGGGGAGAACGCTCCCGCACGGAGCGCGCGATGCGGCGCGCGAGCGCGCCCAAGCCGCCCGCCCGCCGGAACGCGGCAGCCGCGCGCTGCCTGCGCGCGCGCCGTTTCGCCTGTGCGCTTATAATCCGGGAGATTATGTTCGCGATTCGCTCTCTCATATACACCATTGTTTCATTGCGAGTATTGACGTCTTTGAAGGATTATAACACACGGTTTGGCGCGCATGTTTGAAAATTCGATGAACTCCGGTGCGATGCGGCATGTTCCGCCCGGAATATACGCAAAAAAGCCGTGCCGTAACGGAAAATTCACAACGGCGGATTTGCTTTTGCCGGTAAAATATGTATAATAGATGGTGTCGTCAGAATGACGGCTTATTTTGTTTTGCGGATGCGGGGGTGTTTTCTTTGGTTCATTTTTTTGACGTGATCGGCAGATTCTTCTCGGGAACATCGATCCTAGTGTATGCCTGCATTTTCTGCGGCAAGATACTCGAGGTGTCGCTCGGTACGCTCCGCATCGTGCTCATCAACCGCGGGGAACGCATCATCGGCGCGTGCATCGCGCTCATCGAGATCACGCTCTGGCTCGTCATCGCAGGGAGCGTGCTGGCGGATTACCAGTCCGACCCGATCAAGATGTTCGCCTATGCCTTCGCGTTCGCGCTGGGCAATTTCATAGGCAGCTGGCTCGAGGAGAAGCTCGCCTTCGGGCTGTGTTCGATCCAGGTGGTTGTCATGAGCCGCGAGAAGAGCGACAGGATCTGCGCGGAGCTTCGCCGCAACGGCTTCGGCGTGACGCAGCTGACTACGCGCGGCATGGACGACACCGATAGGTACCTCATCATGTGCACGCTTCGAAGGAAGCTCTCCCACGAGGCCATAGGGCTGATCCAGAATGTCGAGCCGGACGCCGTCATCACCGTGAGCGACGTCAAGAGCCAGCGCGGCGGATACCTCAGGCAGGCGCCCACGCACCGCCGCCGCAAGAGCCTGTAAGCTTCGATTTCACATTTTTTCCTTTTTTGCACAGGCCGGCCGCGCTTGACGCGCGGCCTTTATCATTATAGTATGAAT
>DATMYG010000176.1:0-10124 GCA_035561055.1 Clostridia bacterium
ACACAAGATATGGTGTTAGCATGAAGTCAGTGGTTAACAAAACAAGCGGATCGTCCGAAGCTAACCGCAGTCATCTTCATTATTGTTTTCCTCCAACCAATACATGGCGAAGAACGGATAGGGGCAATCCGGTTCGGAACCACCAACAATTTGACGGACGATCTGAATGGAACCTCGCAGTGATGCGAGGTTCCGTTTATGCTCGCTTGTGAATAGAAGGAAAATGAAGTAGAATATATACTAGGGTAGTGTTTTGGGGAGGCGGCATGGGCGACATCGACGAACTCTATTTTAGCCTAATCGAGGCGTTTCCCGGCGCGGCGCTTATGCGCGACGCGGGGATGGCCGCCTATACGTCGTTTCGCACCGGCGGGCGCGCGAAGCTCGTGCTCGACGCGGGCGGTCGGGAAGAAATCCTCCTTGCAAGCGCGCAAGCGGCGCGGCTCGACGTACCCTATTATATCATAGGCAACGGAACCAATCTGCTCGTATCCGACCGTGGGCTCGACGCGCTGGTCGTGCGCGTGGGGGAGCGCATAGGTAGGACCGCACGGGAAGGGAACCGCTTCGAGGCCGAGGCCGGCGCGTCGCTCGCGGCGTTCGCAAAAGGCGCGGTAGAGGCGGGCTTTTCCGGCCTCGAGTGGGCGGCAGGCATCCCCGGTACCGTGGGCGGCGCGGTCGCCATGAACGCGGGCGCGTACGGCGGGGAGATCGCGCAGGTTCTAAAGGAAGTTACCGTGATCGAGAACGGCGCAGTCGCGCGCGTCGCGGTTCGGCCGGACAATATGGGGTACCGCAGGAGCGCGTTCCGTGCGCCGGGACGCATCGTCCTTTCGGCTTGCTTCGAGCTGCCCGAAGACGACGGAAGCGCCGCCGTGCGCATGCGGGAGTACAACGCCGCGCGGCGCGAGAAGCAGCCGCTGAGCTTTCCCAGCGCGGGCAGCACATTCAAGAGGCCGCAGGGCTATTTCGCGGGCAGGCTTATCGAAGAGGCCGGGCTTAAGGGCGCGCGCATAGGCGGCGCCGAGGTGAGCAGGCTGCACGCGGGTTTTCTCATCAATGCGGGCGGGGCGACCAGCGCGGATGTGTACGCGCTCATCCGTTTCGTTCAGCATAGGGTGTACGAACATAGCGGCGTGACGCTCGAACCCGAGGTCATGCTTTTGGGGGATTTCGAGTAAAGGGGTGGGGGGTATGGAGCTTTTGATCGTGACGGGGCTTTCCGGCGCGGGCAAATCCCAGGCGCTGCGCAAGCTCGAGGACATCGGCTTTTTCTGCGTGGACAACCTCCCTTGCGAGATGCTGCAGGGCTTCGCGCAGCTCTGCCTTCGGGCGCAGCCCGAGGTGAAGCGCGCGGCTGTCGTTATCGACAGCCGCGAAAGCATCTTCAAGGCCGACATGGAGCGCTCCCTGAAGGAACTGCAGGCGATCAATGTCCATGATACGATCCTGTTCCTCGAGTGCCGGGACGAGGTGCTTGTGCGCAGGTATAACGAAACGCGGCGGCGTCACCCGCTCGCCTCGGAAATCGAAGAGGGCATCCGCCTCGAGCGCGAGATGCTCGGTTTCTTCAGGGACCGGGCGAACTGCATACTCGATACGTCCGACATGAAGCCGCTGGAGCTGAGCGCCAAGATTGAGTCGCTCTATTCCGAAACCGCAGCGGACGAATTCTGCCTCATCTTCGAGAGCTTCGGCTACAAGCGCGGCGTGCCGTTCGAGGCCGATATTGTGTTCGATATGCGTTTCTTGCCAAACCCCTATTACGAACCGGAGCTGCGCTCCCTCTCCGGGCGGGACGCGAAGGTTCGCGACTTCATCCGCGGGAACGAGATGTACGATTACTTCATTTCCACCGTGAAAACCATGCTGGACAAGCTGATTCCGCAATTTCGCGCGCAGGGCAGGCAAAGGCTGCTCGTCGCGTTCGGCTGCACGGGCGGCAGGCACCGCTCCGTATGCGCCGCGGAGGAGCTCTACGGCATGATGAAGGATAGCTACGGTGCGCGGCTGATCCACAGGGACGCGCGCCTCGAGGCGGACGATATCGACGAGCGTTTCAATATGAAACGGGGAGAAAGCTGATGTCCTTTTCTTCCGGGCTGAAGGATGAATTGACGAAGGCGCGCTGCACGGGCGCGGACGAGCGAAACGCGCTGTTGTGCGCGCTTGCGCATACGTCCGCTTCCATGAAGTTCAGCGCGGGCGGTCTTTCCATCGAATTCGTCACGGAAAGTCAGTCCGTCGCGGAGTTGATTGCGAAGCTCGCCGCGGACTTGTACGCTCTTTCGGCGACGCTGCTCGTCCGTCGCCAGGAAGGGCTTGGCAAGAAGAACTATGTCGTCTCCGCGTCCGGAACGGACTGCGCGAAGCTCCTCGCGGATTACGGCTGCCTTCCCCGGGAAGGCGCGGAGGACTATATACCGGGCATGGTACCGGACGCGTTCCTCCTCGGCGAAAAGGTGGCTCGCTGCTTCATCCGCGGCGCGTTCCTCGGTGCGGGCTCCCTCAGCGACCCGCGCAAGGGCTATCATCTCGAAATTGTCTGCCGCTACGAGCGCTTCGCGCAGATCCTGCGGGATCTTCTCGCGGACTTTGAAATCAACGCCCGCGTCAGCGAGAGGAAGCAGGGGCTCGTCGTCTATCTCAAGGACGGCGAGAGCATCGCGGACTTCCTGCGCCTTGTCGGCGCGGTGGACGCGGTGCTTGCCTTCGAGAACATCCGCGTAATCCGCTTCACGGCAAACGAGCTCAACCGCCGCTCGAATTTCGAGAGCGCCAACATGCAAAAAACCGCGCGCGCCAACGCGCAGCAGCTCGTCGATATCCGCCTAATCCATGATACACGGGGACTCACCGCGCTGCCGCCGCCCCTGCGGGAAACCGCCGAGGCGCGCCTGAATAACGAGGAAGCGTCGCTCGCCGAGCTCGCGCGGGAGCTTTCCATAGGGAAGTCCGGCTTGAACCACAGGCTCGCGAAGCTTGCGGCCATCGCCGAGGATATCCGCCTGCACGGTGCCGGCGGGAAAGGAAGGGACGCATGAGCGGATTCGTCCATTTGCATGTGCACAGCGTATATAGCCTGCTCGACGGCGCGGCGCCCGTCAGGGGGCTCGTTTCGCGTGCGAAGGAACTGGGCATGGACGCGCTCGCCATTACCGACCACGGCGCGATGTACGGCGTGATCGACTTCTATAAGGAATGCGTGAAGCAGGGCGTCAAGCCCATTATCGGCATCGAAACCTACGTCGCGCCGAATTCGCTCCATGATCGCGAGGGCATGCGCGAGTACGCGCACCTGATTCTGCTTGCCAAGAACGAGCGGGGCTATAAAAACCTCATCAAGCTTTCCTCCGTCGCGTTCGTGGACGGCTTCTATTACCGCCCGCGCATCGATTACGATCTGCTCGAACAGCATAGCGAGGGCGTGATCTGCCTTTCCGCCTGCATCGCGGGCGATATCCCCCAATATCTGCTCGGCGGGCAGGAGGAGAAGGCCAAAGCGCTCGCGCTGCGGCTTAAGGGCATATTCGGGGACGATTTTTACATCGAACTGCAGAACCACGGCCTGCCGGAGCAGCTCGAGGTGCTGCCGAAGCTTGCGATCCTCGCGCAGGAACTTTCCATCAAGACCGTCGCCACCAACGACATCCACTATGTAAACAAGAGCGACGCCGAGGCGCAGGACATGCTCCTGTGCATCCAGACGCTGCGCTATGTGGACGACGAGGATCGCATGCGCATGTCTGCGGACGAATTCTATATGAAGAGCGAAGAGGAGATGCGCCAGGCGCTCTTCGCTTACCAGGAGGCCGTCGAAAATACGCGCGAGATCGCGGATAAGTGCGCGCTCGAATTGCGTTTCGACGAGAGGCACCTGCCGGGCTTCCATACGCCGGAGGGGTTTGCGGACAATTTCGCGTATCTTCGCCACCTGTCCTACGAGGGGCTCGCGCGCAAGATGCCCGGGCACGGCAAGGCGGAAGAGGAGCGGCTCGAAACCGAGCTCGCCGTCATCCGCAACATGGGCTTTACGGATTATTTCCTCATCGTGTGGGACTTCGTGTATTTCGCACACAGCAGGAGTATTTCCGTGGGGCCGGGACGCGGCAGCGGCGCTGCGAGCCTCGTAGCATATTCTCTCGACATCACGGATGTCGACCCCATCCAGTACGATCTACCCTTCGAGCGCTTCCTCAACCCCGAGCGTATTTCCATGCCGGATTTCGACATCGATTTCTGCGAACAAAGGCGGCCCGAGGTCATCGATTACGTCGTAGAGAAGTACGGCAAGGATAACGTCGCCCAGATCATCACTTTCTCCACGCTCGCCGCCAAGGCCGTCGTCAACGACGTCGGCCGCGCCATGCGCATGCCGGGGGAGGCCAAACGCGTCGCGGCGCTCGTGCCCGCGACCATTGGCATGACGCTCGCCAAGGCGCTCGAGGTTTCGGGTGAGCTGCAGACGCTCTACAACAGCGACCCCGCGATTAAAAAACTTGTCGATATTTCCATGAAGTTAGAAGGCTTTCCTCGAAACGCGGGTACGCACGCGGCGGGCGTCGTGATTTGCGCGGAACCCATCAGCGAACATGTGCCGCTTCAGCGCAACGGGGACACGATCACCACCCAGTTCCATAAGGATCAGATCGAAGAACTAGGTCTTCTCAAAATGGATTTTCTCGGCCTTCGCACGCTTACCGTCATCCGAGACGCGCTCGAGCTCATCGAAAAGCAGGGTAAAATCCTGCCCGAGGGCGCGCTCACGACCTACGAAGACCCCAAGGTCTACGAGCTGATCTCCGCCGCCGACACGGACGGTGTGTTCCAGCTTGAATCCGCAGGGATGCGGCAGTTCATGCTGCAGCTAAGGCCCAACACCTTCGAGGACATCATCGCGGGCATCTCACTTTTCCGCCCGGGCCCGATGGACCAGATCCCGAAGTACGTCGCGGGCAAGAACGACCCTGAGCACGTGACCTACCTGCACGAAAAACTGCGCCCCGCTTTGCAGACCACTTACGGCTGCATGGTGTATCAGGAGCAGGTCATGAAGATCGTGCGCGACGTGGCAGGCTACTCGATGGGCAGGAGCGACCTCGTCAGAAGGGCCATGGCCAAGAAGAAGCACGACGTCATGCAGAAGGAGCGGGACCATTTCGTCAACGGCATCGTGGAAAACGGCGTTGTGCTGGTGCCGGGCGCGGTGCGAAACGGCGTGGACGCCGCGACCGCCAACCGCATTTTCGACGCGATGGTCGACTTTGCCTCCTACGCCTTCAATAAGCCCCACGCCGCGGGCTACGCGGTGCTCGCTTACCGCACGGCATACCTCAAGCTCTATTATCCGGTCGAATTTATGACGGCCACGCTCAACAGCTACATCAGCGCGCTTAACCGCCTTGTCGCCTACATCGGTTCGGCGACGCGCATGGGCATCAAGGTGCTGCCGCCCGATATCAACAAAAGCTTCGAGAAGTTCAGCGTGGAGGATGGCTCCATCCGCTTCGGCCTTGCCGCCATTAAGAACGTTGGCGAAAGCGCCATGAAGGATATTATCGCGGGCAGGAACGCCGAAGGCCCCTTCGTGAGCTTCGACGATTTTCTGCGCCGTGCGGGCGACATCAACAAAAGGATGCTCGAGGCGATGATCAAGGTCGGCTGTTTTGACAGCCTCGGCTGCAAACGCGCCCAATTGCTCGCCATGTACGAGCGCGCGCTCACGGCTGCGGCCAACGAAAAAAAACAATCCGCGCTTGGCCAGATATCGCTCTTCGATATCGGCGGGAGCGGGGGTGACGGAATGAAGCTGACCTCGGCGCTTGCCCCCCTGCCCGATATGCCCGAATACCCCATGGCGCATCTGCTCGAGCTTGAGCATGAAACGATGGGCATCTACCTGAGCGGCCATCCCCTCAACGATTATGCCGACGTGCTCGCCGCCATACCGGACAGGGCGGGGGCGCTGATTGAAAACGAGGACGACGTCCGGCAGGAGGGCGATAGGGTGCGCCTCGGCGGCATCATCACGCACGTTTCGCGCAAGATGACCCGCAACGGGAACGGCGTCATGGCTTACTGCACGCTGGAGGACATGACGGGCTCCATTGAGTGCTTGGCTTTTCCGTCGGTTTACACGAAATACGGAAGCTTGCTTTCTTCCGACATGAGAGTTATCATAAACGGCAGGCTGAACGTGCGCGAGGACCAAAACAATATGGTTCTCATCGACGATGTGTCGCCGCTCAACCGCCGTGCGTCGGACGATAAATTGTACCTTCGCATGGATATCGAGGAGGACGCGTCTGTGCGCCGTGTTTCCGACGCGCTCAGGCGCTTTCCGGGGAACGTTCCGGTGATCTTGTACGACGAGGCGCGCAACAGGAAAAAGCTTGTGCCGAAGGAACTGTACGTTAACCCTTCCGGCGCGGCCTTAATAGAATTGAAGGAGCTTCTTGGCACGGAAAATGTCAGGCTCAAGAAGGGAGAACAGGGCTAATATGAAGACCATTGGCGTGCTTACCAGCGGCGGGGATACCCCGGGCATGAACAGCGCAATCCGCGCCGTGTTTAAGGAGGGTGTGGGCCGCGGCATGACCGTGATGGGCATCTATCACGGATACAAGGGGCTCATCGCGGGCATGATCCGTCAGTTGCAGCACGAGGATGTCGCCAACGCCATGCACAAGGGCGGCACGGTGCTGCGCACGGCTCGCAGCGAGGAATTCAAGACCGAGGAAGGCTTCAAGAAGGCCATGGAGATGCTGTGCGCCTACGACATCGAGGGCCTGGTCGTCATCGGCGGGGACGGGAGTTATCAGGGCGCGAAGCTCGTGGACGAGGCCGGTATCCCGACCATCGGTCTGCCCGGCACCATCGACAACGACCTTGGATATACGGATTTCACGATCGGCTTCGACACCGCCGTCAACACCATAACGAGCGAGATCTATAAGATCCGCGACACCATGCGCGCCCACGACCGCGTGGGCGTTATCGAGGTCATGGGGCGAAACTGCGGGGATATCGCTCTCTGGAGCGGCATTGCGGGCGCGGCGGATATCATACTCGTGCCTGAAATACCTGTTTCCTGGGAACAGGCGACCAAGCAGCTTGTAAACAATAAGATCAGGGGCGAGCTTTCGAGCATCGTCATCATTGCGGAAGGCGCGGGAAAGGCGGAGGATTTCGCCAAGTACGTGCGCGAGCATTCGGATGTGGAAATTAAGGCCATCGTGCCCGGCTACATCCAGCGCGGCGGGAACCCTACGGCGTTCGACCGCGTGCTCGCTTCCAGGCTCGGCCAGCGCGCCGTGGAGCTTCTTTCAGAAAACATCGGCGGCAGGGCCGTCGGCATACGCGACAACCACATCGTCGACGTCAGCCTTGCCGACGCGATCAAGACGCCCGACCGCTTCGATGAGAAGCTGTACCGCTTCAACTCGGTGCTCGCTAAATTCTGATGCGGCCGCCCGAAAGAAACGAAGAGCTTACGCTCACCATAGACGGCCTTGGCTCCGAGGGGCAGGGGATAGGCAGGCACGAAGGCTTCGCGGTGTTCGTGCCTTTCGCGCTGCCCGGAGAGCGCGTACGCGCGCACGTCGTCAAGCCGGGGAAGAGCTATGCCGTCGCGAAGCTTATAGACATCATTGAGAAAAGCCCGGAGCGCGCCGAACCGGTCTGCCCGGTCTTCGGCAGATGCGGGGGCTGCGAACTGATGCATTTTTCCTATCCCGCGCAACTTGAGTTTAAGCGCGGCGAGGTGGAAAACGCGCTCAGGCGCATCGGCGGCTTTAAGGATGTTTCAGCGAACCCCGTCATCGGCATGGACGAGCCGCTGCGTTACCGCAACAAGGCGTCGTTCCCCTTCGCGGTTGTGGACGGGAAGGCGCGCTTCGGCTTCTATGCGCCGCGCTCGCACAGGCTCATTCCGCTCGACGACTGCCCCATTCAGCAAAAACCGCTCGTCGATTGCGCGAAAGCCGTGCGCAAGTGGGCGAACGTCTGCGGCGTGTCGGTTTATAATGAGGAAACGGGCTTCGGCGCGCTCAGGCACGCCGTCGCGCGCGGTAATAAGGCGGGCGAGGTCATGGTGGCCGTCGTGACGAACGGCGCGCTCCCGCATCGGGAGGAACTGATCCGGATGCTCCGTGAGGGTGTGCCCGGGCTTGCTTCCATCGTTCATAATCGCAACGATCAAAACACGAACGTCATCTTCGGTGCGCGCTTCGAAACCGTTTGGGGCAAGGAGCGGCTTGAGGAAACCGTCCGCGGCCTTTCTTTCGATGTAAGCGCGGCCTCCTTTTTACAGGTCAACCCAGAGCAGACGGAGAAGCTTTACCGAGAGGTCGAGGCGCTCCTGCCCGGGGAGAGCGGGAATGTGATCGACGTGTTCTGCGGCACGGGCACCATCACGCTGCTCGCCGCGCGCAAGGCAGAACAGGCCGTTGGCATCGAGTGCGTGCGGGAGGCGGTCGAGGACGCCGTGCGCAACGCCGCGAAAAACAACGTCACAAACGCCCGGTTCGTCTGCGGCGATGCCGCCGAAGTACTGCCTAAGCTTGTATCCGCTGACTTTTCGCCCGATGTTGTGATACTTGATCCGCCGCGAAAGGGCTGCGACCCCGCCGTGCTTGAAGCGCTGGTCGCTTCGGGCGCGAAGCGCCTTATCTACGTTTCTTGCGACCCGGCGACGCTTGCACGCGATTGCAAAAGGCTTCGTGAGGGAGGATATGAGTTGAAGAGCGTCCAGCCGGTCGATATGTTCCCGCAGACGGCGCACGTTGAGTGCGTGGTATTGATGTCAAGGGAGGAAGACTGAATGAAAGGAAAAATCATTCCGCTTTTTTTAATCATATCGCTTGCATTCTTATTGCCTATCACAGTAAATGCATATGCAGAGCAAGATACGTATAAAAAAATTGACCAATATGTTAAACAATCGATTGATCGTGCACATATTCCCGGAATGTCCATACTTATTGTGAACAAGGATGAGGTATTATTTTCTAATACCTATGGTAACTGCAGCAGCATTAACACACCGTTCATCATCGGTTCTATGAGTAAATCCTTTACCGCTGTTTCGATTATGCAGTTGATAGAGCAAGGCAAGGTAAGTCTTGACAGCAATATATCCAACTATCTAACGGATTGTTCCATTGGCGATAAAATTACTGTGAGACAGCTGCTTAATCAGACAAGTGGATTGGGGGAACATCAAAGACTTTCTAATATCAAAATAACGAGTTCCTACGGCACACATCAATACGCCAGTGTGAATTACAGCCTTCTTGGTGAAATAATCGAACGTGTCAGTGGCATGAGTTATGATGAATATGTGACAGAACATATTTTTAAACCTTTAAGCATGGATCACAGCGCCGCTTCTCTAAATAAAAGTATGCAAAGTGGCTTGATAAGCGGTTACCGCAATTTTTTTGGATTCCCGATCGCTGGGGCTCCCGATTATCCCAATAAGAATTCATGGTCGCAGGTTCCGGCAGGGTATATTAGTTCTAGTGCCTCTGATATGGGGAAATATCTGCAAATGTATTTGAAGGGTGGAGAGAAGGTTATCACAGAAGAGAGCATTAACACAGTTTTTTATAGCAATGTATTGGTTGATGCAAGCACCTCATATTATTATGGTATGGGATGGTCTTTAACAAAGAAATATAAAGAGCCTATATTGGGACATTCTGGATTGGTGGAAAACTATATGTCCAATATGTATATCTTGCCGGATAGCAATATAGGCGTTGTAATATTGGCGAATACGAATGATTACTTGGTAGCCGGTAATATGTTTGACGCAATGAGTGATAGTGTTCCTTTGATGCTGCTGGGGTATTCTCCTATAGAAATTAGCGATTCAAAGTACCTGTCATCGCATCTAATGCTTGACTTCGTTTATGTTACGCTTTTCTTGATCGCCTTATTTCCGATTTTTCGTCTGAAACGATTCAAGGGTAAGCTGACAGCTTATAAAACAAGCAGAATAATGGTACCAATTATTATACTTCATGCCGTGTATCCGACCATATTGCTTCTGCTTCCTGGCTTTCTTGACTCGCCATTATGGATACTTCGCTATTATGTGCCTGATTTATTCATTACCTTAT
>DATMYG010000177.1:0-3138 GCA_035561055.1 Clostridia bacterium
TGCTCCCGCCGGAGCGCGCGAAAGGCCGCGCTATCCTTTTCATCGTCCTTCCGGTAACTAGAACCGCGCGGGTTCCTCGAAAAGATCTGGAAGGCGGTCGCGCCGATGGCGGCGGCGTCCCGCGCGGTTTTGGCATACCCGCCGGCGATCGACATGTGGGGCCCGATGTATAGCATAGGCTGGCTCCTTTAGCGTTGTGGGGTTATCATAGCATCTCCCCCGCGCGCGGGCAACAGCCGCCGCGCATGAATCTTTGTTGTATGTTTGCGCTTCGCTTTGCTATACTTTGGGAAAAGGGGAATCGACCCCGTCTTTCAAGGAGGTTTTTATGAAGATACTAGCCATCGTCGGAAGCCTTCGCAAGGATTCGTACAACCGACAGCTTGCGCTAATTGCCAAAGAGACCGTCGGCGAACGCGCGGAGTTTGAGCTGCTCGAATACGCGGATATACCGCACATGAATGAGGATATCGAGTTCCCCGCACCGGAGGCCGTCGCGCGCGTGCGCGCCAAAGTGAAGGAGGCGGACGGCGTCTGGTTTTTCACACCCGAATACAACCACTTTTTCCCCGGCGTGCTAAAAAACCTCATCGACTGGCTCTCCCGTCCGGCGAGCGATGCGGAGCGCCAGGTACTCTCCGGCAAGCCCGCGGCGATCAGCGGCACTTCGCCCGGCACGGGCGGCACGGTCTGCGCGCAGGACCATTTGGTGACGCTTCTCTCCTTTCTCAACATGAGGATCATGAACGTACCGCGCCTGACGATCCCCAACGCGGGGCAGCAGCTCGACGAAAACGACAAGCTCGTGCTTACCTCGAGCAAGAAATATCTCGAGAGGCAGGCGGAGGCGTTTATACGGTTTTTGGGTAATTGACAATTGTCAATGGGCAATTGACAATTGAGGAACGGAAATAAGATCGGGCTTGCGCCGAACGGCGCAAGCCCGCTTGTTTTTCAGTCGCTTGTGAAATATCAGGCGCTCCGTTTTCCCGCTTTGCGAAGCAGGCAGATGATCTCGTGCGCCCAGAGCGGGACGGTGGAAACCGCGACGAGCGCGAGCCACTCGGTCAGCTCCAGCTGGGTCGTTGCGAACACCCTGACGAGGAAGGGCACCTCCGTCACCGCGACCTGCAGCGCGAGGCCCGCGGCGAGGGCGAGGAGCATGACCTTGTTGGCCATGTGGTTCATGCGAAAGACCGATACGTCGACGTTTCGCATGCCCACGGCATGGAAGAGCTGCGACACGCCCAGCACCGTGAAGGCAAAGGTCTGCGCGCGCGCGAGCAGCGCTTCGTCCGCGAGCGCCGCCTTGATGGCGGCGAGGGTGACGGCGCCTCCCGCCTCGACAAGCGAAAGGATGGGCGCATAGAGGAACGCGCAGAGCGTAATAACGCCGATGAGCGCGCCGTAGAAGAACGTCAGCGAGAAGCCTCCCTTCGCAAACAGGCTCTCCTTGGGATCGCGCGGCGGCAACTTCATGATGTAGCGCCGGTCATTGGGGTCCACGCCCAGCGCAAGGCCGGGCAGGGAGTCCGTAATCAGGTTTACCCAAAGGATATGAATCGCGCGCAGCGGCGCGGCCAGGCCCGCGAGGATGGAGAAGAACATCGTGATGATCTCGCCGAAGTTGGAGGAAAGAAGGAACAGCACGGATTTCCTGATGTTCGCGTAAATGCCGCGCCCCTCCTCGATGGCCTTCTCGATGGTGGCGAAGTTGTCGTCCGTGAGCACCATATCCGCCGCGCTCTTGGCAACATCCGTGCCCGTGATGCCCATGGCGACGCCGATGTCCGCGCTCTTCAAAGAAGGCGCGTCGTTGACGCCGTCCCCGGTCATGGACACGATGTACCCGCGCGCGCGCAGGGCGTTGACGATCATCACCTTATGCTCGGGCGACACGCGCGCGAAGACGCTCAGATGGTCCGCCCGCGCGGAAAGCTCCTCGGTGGTCATGCGGTCGAGCTCCTCGCCCGTGACGCACTCCTCGAGGCTTTGCGCAATGCCCAGTTCCCTGGCGATGGCAAAGGCGGTATCCCTGTGGTCCCCCGTAATCATGACGGTACGGACCTTGGCCTGCTTGAAGATGCGCACGGCCTCCGCCGCCTCCGGGCGCGGCGGGTCGATCATGCCCACGAGGCCGAGGAAGGTCAGACCTTCCTCGACGGGCTTCCCTTCCCCCTCGCGCGCGGCTAGCGCGAGCACGCGAAGGGCGTTGCCGGACATATCGCGCACAGCGGCGTTGATGGTTTCGATATCCTGCTCCGTGATGGCGCGCGCGGTTCCGTTGATGGAAATTGCGCTGCAGCGCCTGAGAAGCTGGTCGGCCGCCCCCTTGGTGAAGGCGATTTTTTCCGCCCCGCACGCGTGCTGCGTGGTCATCATCTTCCTGCCGGAATCGAAGGGTAGCTCGTCCACGCGCGGCATGGTCTTCTCAAGGGTGCGCTTGTCAAGCCCACACGACCTGCCCATTTCGACGAGGGCGATTTCCGTCGGGTCCCCGAGGGAGCGCCCCTCCTCGACAAGGGCGTCGTTGCAGAGCATGAAACCGCGAAGGAAGCTCGCGTGTGCGGCGAGGTCAAGCTCCTTCACGTCGAAGGAAACGCCGTCCACGTAGCAGCGCACGACCGTCATTTTATTCTGCGTGAGCGTGCCGGTCTTGTCGGAGCAAACGACGCTCACCGCGCCCAGCGTCTCCACCGAGGGCAGGCGGCGGACGATGGTATTGACCTTCACGAGCCGCTGCACGCCGAGCGCCAGTACGATGGTCACGACCGCGGGCAGGCCTTCCGGCACTGCGGCAACCGCGAGGGAGATGGCCGTGACGAGCATCTCGATCACATCCCGCTTCTGGATGACGGCGATCAAGAAGAGTAGCACGCACAGCGCGATGGCGATGATGCCAAGGAGCTTGCCGAGGTCGGCGAGGCGCTTCTGCAGCGGGGTCTGCTCCTCGGGCGCGGCGTCGATCATGCGCGCGATGCGGCCGATTTCCGTATCCATGCCAGCGGCCGAGACCACGCCCTCGCCCCTGCCGTAGGTAACGGCGGTGGTCATGTAGGCCATGTTGAGCCTGTCGCCGAGCGGCAGATCGCCCCCGGCCGTGAAGGCAGCGTCCTTCTCGACGGGGACTGATTCCCC
>DATMYG010000178.1:0-6820 GCA_035561055.1 Clostridia bacterium
GCCGATTTCCGTATCCATGCCCGCGGCGGACACGATGCCCTCGCCCCTGCCGTAGGTTACGGCGGTGGTCATATAGGCCATATTGAGCCTGTCGCCGAGCGGCAGGTCGCCCCCGGCCGTGAAGGCAGCATCCTTCTCGACGGGAACGGATTCCCCCGTGAGCGCGGATTCCTCGATTTTGAGGTTTGTAGAGAACGTCAGGCGAAGGTCCGCGGGGACCTGCCTGCCCGCCTCGAGCACGACGAGGTCGCCCAGCACCAGTTCTTCGGCCGGGATCTCCCTTATCTCGCCCTCGCGCTTGACGAGCGCCGTGGGGCTTGAAAGCTTTTTGAGCGCGGCGAGCGCCTGCTGCGCCTTGCCCTCCTGCACGACGCCGATGACCGCGTTGAGGACGATGACGATCAGCACGATGACCGCGTCCCCGTATTCCTTGAGAAAAATGGAAATCGCCGCCGCCGCGAGCAGGATGTAGATCATCGGCTCATTGAGCTGCTCGAAGAACATTTGCATAACGGTCTTCGGCTTTTTCTCCGCGAGCGCGTTTTTGCCGTTTTCGAGAAGGCGGCGCTCCGCCTCGGCCCTGGTCAGGCCAAGCGCCGCGTCGGTATCCAGCGCGCGCGCCGCCTCGGCGGCCGTCGTTTTTTCAAACATAGAACTCCTCCCGTTGTATTTAACTTAAAAAAAAGGCTTTCAGCATGGGCAAATCCCAAGCTAAAAGTCTGGCTAACCCCGGCTGGGGCTGCGGAACCAGGCGCCGTGCGCCATGATGTTGCATTCCGCAATTGAAGCTACTCCCTTTTGCACAATCCTACCCTATTTCTTGCGCCGTGTCAAGAAGGCATGCAGGAACCCAGCTTGAACAATTCATGCGCGTCCGGTATAATAAATGACATAAATGTACACGCGGCACCAAAAAACGGGCCGGTGCGCATCCCGGCATTCCACGCGATATTGAATGAAGAAGGTGGTCGCCATACAGAACGTTCTGTACCTTGAGCTGAATTGCTTCGCGCTCGCGATTTTGCTTGTCATCTATTTCAATATCCGCCATTACATCAACAAGTATATGCTGGATCAGAGGATCTTCCTGCTGTTGGTTTATACCAACGCCATCATTCTGATCATGGACGCGTTAATGTGGATGTTCGACGGCGTTCCAGGTACGCCGTCGCACATCGTTTATTCGATGGTCACAACGGTCTATTATATCCTCAACCCCTTCTTCTGCGCGATGTGGTACCTCTACGCGGATTTCTTCGTATATCGCAGCTATGCACGCATCAACAGGCGCATGGCGCCCGTGATGATTCCCGCGCTCGTCAATTTGCTGCTTTCGGTTGGGAGCAACCTCACGGGGGTCCTCTTCGACATCGACGTGTACAACGTCTACCACCGCGGCCCGTACTTCCTCGTCATGGCCGGCATCTCGTTCGGCTACCTCATCTACGCCGCCCTCTTCACCCTCGCGCAGCGCAAGAAGCTGCCGGCCAGGGAATACCATATGCTGCTTCTGCTGCCCCTGCTGCCCCTTTTCGGCGCGATCCTGCAGGTGCTCTTCTACGGCCTGTCGCTCATCTGGATCTGCTCAACGCTCTCCGCGCTGATCATCTTCATCAGGCACCAGAACAGCGAGCTCAACACGGACCACCTGACCGGGCTTTACAACAGGCGGCAGCTCGACAGCTATCTGCAGACCAAGAGCCAGTCTCCGGGCGAGAAGGTTGTCGCCGGCATCATGATCGACCTCAACGACTTTAAGCTCATCAACGACGCCTACGGCCACGACGAGGGGGACAGGGCGCTCGCCCACGTTGCGGACATCTTAAAGGGCACCTTCCGCGAGAGCGACTTTGTGGCGCGCTACGGCGGGGACGAGTTCGTGGTCATCCTCGAAGTGAGCGAGAAAACAGGGCTTTCGTACGCCCTTACGCGACTCGACGCGAACGTCGAGCACTTCAATGCCAAAAAGAACGTACCCTACACGATCAGCCTGAGCATCGGCTGCGACTTTTATCCGACGGACGGGACCGAGCCTTCGGAGTTCCTCAAGCACATCGACGCGCTCATGTACGAAGAGAAGAAAAAGCACCACCCCTTCGAGGACGGTATCCCCAAGCAATAAACGAAGCATTTCCAATAAAAAGCGAGGTTTTCCGCGCTTTTTATGCTTTTAAGAGCTCAAACTCGTTTTTGCGAAAGCGGATGATCCCTTCGTCCCGGAGTTTGGCGAGTTCCGCCGAAAGGCCGCTGCGCTCGACGCACAGGTAATCCGCAAGTTCCTGCCGGTCGAAGGGAATCGTGAAGCGGGAGCCACCCGCGAGGCGCGCCTGCTCCGAAAGGTAGGCGAGCGCTTTCTCCCGGGTCGTGCGCTTGGCGGTAAACTCAAAGCGTTGTGTGAGGAACACGTTCTTTTTCGCGAGCACGTCGAGCAGGTTGCGGATGAGCCGCGCGTGGAAATCGCACGATTTCTCGCAGGGCGAGGCGAGCCTGCGGCAATCGAGGTAGAGCACGTCGCTCTCCTCGCTGGCGACGGCGCTTACGGGCACGGATTTCGTCGCCGCGCAGGCAAAGCTTTCCGCGAACAGGCCGCCGGGGCCGATGTTCGCGAAAATGCTTTTGTTGCCGTAGTAGTCCTCCTGATAGATTTGCACCTCGCCCGCGAGCACGATGCCGAGGCTTGTGAGCGTATCCCCGCTTTGAAAGAGGAGCTGTTTTTTTTCCTTATGCGCGCGCACCGCGCCCAGGCAGAAAAGAACGGAACGGATATCCTCCTCGTCCATGCCGGAAAAAAGAGGCACTGTTTTCAGGATTTCCGGAAATTTCTCCATAAAAACCGGCCTTTCGTTGAAATTTCAACATACTTATTGCGTTTATCATACTAAAATCAAAGCGTAAAGTCAATCCGGCGACGGACGCCGATACAGGAGGTAAAACAAATGCTGCGCAAAATTATTAGGATAGACGAGGAGACGTGCAACGGCTGCGGCCTGTGCGCGAAGGCGTGCCACGAGGGTGCGATCGCAATGGAAAACGGCAAGGCGAAGCTTATGCGCGAGGATTACTGCGACGGACTCGGGGACTGCCTGCCCGCCTGCCCCACGGGGGCGATCCAGTTTGAAACGCGGGAGGCGAAGGAGTACAACGCGGCTGCGGTCGCGCTGAGCAAGGAGCCCAAAGCGCCGGAAAAACTGCCCTGCGGTTGCCCGGGTACGCAGAGCCGCGCGCTCCACAGGGAGCCGGAACCGGAGGAATGTTCCTGCCATGCGGACGGCGCGCCGAAGAGCCGCCTCGGCCAGTGGCCCGTGCAGATCAGGCTGGCGCCCGTCAACGCGCCGTATTTCAGGGGAGCAAACCTGCTCGTCGCCGCGGACTGCGCGGCCTACGCCCGCGCGGATTTCCACGAGCGCTTCATGAAGAATAAGGTGACGCTCATCGGCTGCCCCAAACTGGACGATGTGGATTATAGCGAAAAGCTTACGGCAATACTCGCCAACAACGACGTCAGGAGCGTAACGGTCGTGCGCATGGAGGTACCCTGCTGCGGCGGGCTTGAACACGCTGTGAAAAAGGCGTTGCAGGCGAGCGGCAAGTTCATCCCCTGGCAGGTCGTGACCGTCTCGACGGACGGCGCAATCCTTGATTGACAGGAGGCGAAAAGCATGATAGAAACAACATATCAGCTTACTCAAACCGAACAAAAAACCATTGAAAAGGTCCTGCTCGACGAGAACCTCCACTACCTGCACATGGTGCTGGGACGGGACGAAGGCTTACCGGAGCACGACACCAACGCGACCGTATACATGACCGTCGTCCGCGGACGGCTCTTCCTTGCGCTGGGCGCGCAGGAGCCGCACGAATACGCGACGGGCACGCTGCTTAAAATTCCTCAACACACGCGCATGAGGGCGCAAAACGCGGGCGAAGCGACGCTGGAGCTGATCGTCGTGAAAGCGCCCGCGCCGAAGAACTGAATGATTAAAAAGGAGGCATACATCATGAAAACGTACATTTGCATCCCCTGCGGCTACGTCTACGACCCGGCGGAAGGCGACCCGGACAACGGCATCGCACCCGGTACGGCCTTCGAGGACCTGCCGGAGGATTGGCATTGCCCGATCTGCTTCGCGGGCAAGGATGAGTTCGAACCCGCCGGGGACTAAATCACATAAGGAGAAGATTCGATGAGCATGTTTTGTTACCAATGCCAGGAAACCGCAGGCGGGCGCGGCTGCACGATACGCGGCGTCTGCGGCAAAACCGAGGAAATCGCCCGGCTGCAGGACCTGTTGATACAGACGCTCCGGGGCATCGGCGAAATCGTCGTCAAAAGCGGAGCCGACGTCACGACGCTGGATGGGCTCAACCACGAGCTAATCAACAGCCTGTTTATGACCATCACCAACGCCAATTTCGACGGCGCGGCGCTGGAGGCGCAGATCGTGAAGATGATCGGCCTGCGCGACGGGCTGCTTGCGGGCAAGGCCGTCTCCGGCCTCTCCGACGCGGCAACGTTCCACGTTGCGGGCTCCGAGGCCATGCAGGAGAAGGCCGCTTCCGTCGGGGTTCTGCGCACGGAAAACGAGGACGTACGCTCGCTGCGCGAGATGATCACCTACGGCCTCAAGGGCATGGCGGCCTACGCCGAGCACGCGCTGAATCTAGGTAAAGAGGACACGTCCATCTACCGGTTCATGTACGAGGCGCTCGCCGCGACCAAGGACGATTCCCTGGGCGTACCGGAGCTTGTCGCCCTCACGCTGAAAACCGGAGAATACGGCGTAAAGGTCATGGCGCTGCTGGACGCGGCGAACACGGGGCGCTACGGCAACCCCGAGATCACCGAGGTGAACATCGGCGTGCGCAAGAACCCGGCCATCCTCATTTCCGGCCACGACCTCACGGACCTCGAGCAGCTCCTCGAGCAGACCGAGGGCACGGGCGTGGACGTATACACGCACAGCGAGATGCTGCCCGCGCACTACTACCCCGCGTTCAGGAAATACGCGCACTTCGCGGGCAACTACGGCAACGCCTGGTGGAAACAGCTCACGGAGTTTGAGACGTTCCGCGGGCCCATCCTGTTTACGACAAACTGCATCGTGCCGCCGCGCAGCGAGGAAATCAGAAGCCGCATCTTCACCACGAACTCCGCGGGCTTCCCCGGCTGCAGGCACATTGAAAAAGGCGTGGACGGGAAGAAAGACTTTTCCGAGATCATCGCCCTAGCAAAGACCCTGCCCGCGCCCGAGGAGATCGAAACCGGCACCATCGTGGGGGGCTTCGCCCACGCGCAGGTCGAGGCGCTCGCGGATAAGGTGGTCGAGGCCGTCAAGTCCGGCGCGATCAGGAAGTTCTTCGTCATGGCGGGCTGCGACGGGCGCATGAAGAACCGCGAATACTACGCGGACTTCGCCAAAGCCCTGCCGCCCGACACGGTAATCCTCACCGCGGGCTGTGCGAAGTACCGCTACAACAAGCTCGGCTTGGGCGACATCGGCGGCATCCCGCGCGTACTCGACGCGGGCCAGTGCAACGACTCGTATTCGCTCGCGCTTATCGCCCTCAAGCTCAAGGAGGCGTTCGGCCTCGGGAGCGTCAACGAGCTGCCCATCGCCTTCAACATCGCTTGGTACGAGCAGAAGGCCGTCATCGTGCTGCTCGCCCTGCTCTCCCTCGGGGTAAAGAACATCCACCTCGGGCCCACGCTGCCAGGCTTCCTCTCCCCCAACGTCGCCAAGGTACTCGTGGAGCAGTTCGGCATCGCGGGAATCGGCACGGTCGAGGACGACGTCGCGCTGTTTCTGAACTGAGCCGGACGACCCGGGCCTCAGGCGCAACACGGGGCTTCCGCATAAGCGGAAGCCCCTTTTCAACTCCGAATCATGGCGGCAGGCGGTTTGACTTCTCCCCGAAATTCAATATAATGTACGTAGGCTTTCCGGAGGTGCGAATATGAACCTTTCCGAATTCTTCCCCGTATGGGACCGGATGACCGAGGCCGAGCGCGAGACGCTCGAGAACGCGGCGCAATTGCGCGTCGCGCCGCGCGGGACGATCCTGCACAACGGCTCCGCAGACTGCGTCGGCCTTTTTTTGGTCCGCTCAGGGCAGCTGCGCGCGTATATGCTCTCGGGCGAGGGGAACGAGGTAACGCTCTACCGCCTGTTCGAGCGGGACGTGTGCCTGTTTTCCGCCTCCTGCATGATGGCGAGCATCCAGTTTGAAATCACGATTGAGGCCGAGAAGGATACCGAGCTCCTAGTAATCCCGGCGGAAGCCTACAAACGGGCCATGGAGCGCTCCGCGGCCCTCGCCAACTACACCAACGAGATCATGGCGCAGCGCTTTTCGGAGGTCATGTGGCTGATTGAGCAGATCATGTGGAAGAGCATGGACAAACGCCTCGCGGGCTTCCTCGTCGCGGAGAGCGCGCTTGAGCAGCAGGACAGCCTGCGCCTGACGCACGAGCGCATCGCCAACCACCTGGGCACCGCGCGCGAGGTGGTGACGCGCATGCTGCGCTATTTCCAGTCCGAAGGGCTGGTGGAGCTGACGCGCGGGGAAATACGGCTGCTCGACACGAAGAAGCTGGAACTGATCGCCGGGTAATCCGCCGAAATGCTGTTGCTCCTGCAGTCGTATTTCTCTGACCGCGAAAAGCTGTCGTGCCGTGAGAGAGGTACTTGGCTTTAGTGGGACGACGGGGGACGAAAATTGTGGTAGAACAAAACAAAAGGTTTGAAAGGTGGTGGACTTGTGAAGAGGAATAAACGAGGTAACTGCTCAGTATGGTTGAGAAATCTGCCGCAGACTATAC
>DATMYG010000179.1:0-8175 GCA_035561055.1 Clostridia bacterium
CTCCTCGAGCGCGCTGCCCCCGATACCGGGCCTTTCCGCGGCGCTCGCCTCGGGTTTCGCGGTCACGAACCGCGAGCTGCTCGACGCCAAAGAGGTTCCCGCGCGGCTTGCCGTCGTGGGCGGCGGCGTGATCGGGCTGGAACTTGCGAGTTATTTCCGCTCTGCGGGAAGCGAGGTTACGGTCGTGGAACTCCTCGACCACATCGCGGGCGAGAACGACCCGGACCTTGTGAAGATCCTTCAGAAGAACTACGAAAAGAAGGGCGTCAAATTCCTGCTTTCGACCAAGGTCGTTTCCTTTGGCGAAAAGGAGATCCTCTGCGAGAAAGACGGCGCGCAATTCGCGCTGGAAGCCGACCTCGCGCTCGTCTCAATCGGCAGGCGGCCGAACGCGGCGGGCATCGGGCTCGAGGGCCTCGGCGTCGCCACCGAGCGCGGCGCGGTCGTCACCGATTCGCATATGCGCACCAACGTAGAAGGTGTTTACGCTGCGGGGGACGTCAATGGCCGCTCCATGCTCGCGCACACGGCTTACCGCGAGGCGGAGGTCGCCGTGAACGATATGCTCGGCATCGCGGACGAAATGCGCTACGACGCTATCCCCGCCGTACTGTATACGAACCCCGAGCTCGCGAGCGCGGGGGAGACCGAATATACCGCGCGCGCGAAGGGTATGGATGTGGAGACGGCAACGTTGCCCATGCGCTTCTCGGGCAGGTATCTTGCGGAGAACGAGGGCGGGGACGGCATGATGAAGCTCGTCGTCGAACGCGCGTCGCGTCGCATCGTTGGCGTGCAGGCGCTCGCCAATTATGCGAGCGAATTCATCTGCTGCGCCGCCGCGCTTATCGCGCTCCGGGCGGATGTTGAAACGGTGCGCCGGACCGTGTTCCCGCATCCGACCGTTTCCGAAATCATCCGGGAGGCCGCGTGGAAGCTCGAATAGGCATATGAAAGGGTTATGACGCTTCGACAGGACAAGTCTTTTTCCTGCAATCTTCTACAATTTGCAACAGCGGATTTGACCCGGATTTTACATGGCTTCCGGGTCTTTTTCATGCACGCTAAAACGCGTGCATGCTGCACGATGAAGCGTAGAATAAACAAAGATGCACGGGTCATAACACCGGCTTATCGCATAACGGCAAGACCTTTCTTCTTCTAATCCCTGCCATTGCCGGGCTGGACGATCTTTGTTATAATGAAACCATGAATTATAAGGGGGATTCCGGCGTATGCTTTGCGGGAACGGTCAGATAAGGATCTTTGCGGGGAGCGCGAGCAGGAAGTTCGCGCAGCGCATGTGCGATTATCTGGGCAACCCCATCGGCGACAACACGACGATCGTTTTCAGCGAAGGCAACACCTTCGTGCGCATCAACGAATGCATCCGCGACAAGGACGTTTACCTCGTGCAGACCATCGGACTCAATCCCAACAACGAGTTCATGGAGCTGCTTTTCTATATCGACGCCTGCAAGCGCGCGAGCGCGAACTCCGTTTCCGTCATCATGCCGTACTTCAGCTACGCCAAGGGCGATAAAAAGGACGAGCCCCGCGTGTCCATCCGCGCGCGCGTATGCGCGGACGCCATCGAAACCGCTGGCGCGGATCGCGTGCTGACCATGGACCTTCACGCGGCGCAGGTGCAGGGCTTCTTCTCTAAGCCCGTCGACCACCTGTATGCGCAGAGCCTTCTGTGCGCCTATGCGCAGCACATCGGCATCGTTAACAAGAACACCGTCGTCGTCTCGCCGGACGCAGGCAGCGCCAAGCGCGCCCGCGCCATGGCGGACGAGCTCGGCTGTCCCGTCGCCATCGGCGACAAGATGCGCGTCGACCATAACGAGAATGCCAAGGTGCTCGAGATCATCGGCGAAGTCAGGGGCAAGGACTGCATCGTGGTCGATGACTTCACCATTTCCGGCGGCACGCTCATCGACGTGGCGCACGGCCTCAAGGACAAGGGGGCGAACCGCATTTTCGCATTCCTCTCCCATGTCGTGCTGCAGGAAAAGGGCGTGCAGCGCATCGAGGAAAGCCCCATCGAGCTGCTCGTGTCCACCGATACGGTCGACTGCCCCGCCATCATGAACTCCGGCAAGATCCATATCGTGTCCGCCGCGCCGATGTTCGCGGAGGCCGTCAAGGCCATCCACGACCGCGGCTCCGTGAGCACGCTGTTCGAACATACGCCTAAGCGGATGCTCGAGATGAGCTTCTCGCAGCAGCTTTCGCTCGGCGACCTCGATCAAAAGAAGTAATTCCCTCCCATTGGCGCGTTTCGCGCAGACGGCGTTCCGGGCTTCCCCCTGCCCGGAACGCCGTTTATATGTGTCACCCGGCGATTTTGTCGTTGGTGGAGATTGCGCGCTTTGACGTTCCCGAGGGCTTCGCCTCCCGGCATGATTTTCCACTTCCTTTGGCGTATTTACACTTCCTTTGCCGAAGTCGGTGAAATCCATGGGAAATAGGCGCATGATGGTCATGCTCGCACAGGAGGATGATCGGTATGCGTATTGTTGCCATGCTCATTGCAACGCTGATTTTGTTGCAGGGCCCGCTCGCGGCGGCCCCGCACGCAAAGGACATCGTGCTCGTCGTGAACGTTTCCGGGCTGACGCTCGAGGAAGCCGGGGACGAACCCTGGCTCGCATCGCCCTGCCTCAACCCGGAGCATTGCTATTTCAAACCGCGCGCGGAGGCTTCCTCGGGCGAGACCTATCCCGCTTCACCCGGAGGGGAGGTAGATCTATCCGCCCCCTACCGCTTCCGCGCGTGCTTTTTACTCGAAGAGGAAGCGCTCGGCTGGCGGCCGTGGGAGAACCATTATGCCCTCACCGCGTCGGGCGCGTATGCGCGCGTGGCGGATCCGGAGACCGCGGGCTGCTATTGCGAGCGGGATCTGTGCCGCGCGCTCGCGCGGGAGTTGATCGAAGCGCTCCTCGCCTCCGATTCGGGTTGCCGCATCGCGCTCTGCTGCGTGGGCGGGCCTTTCGACACGCGCTTTTGCGTGAACTTCACGCGCGATGAGGAAAAACTGCTCGCGGCGCTCTACGCCGCGCCGGGCAGCGGTATAGGCGACGCCTCGGCGGCCCTTGCGAAGGCAGGGGAGTACATTGAGCGGCGCAACGCGGACCAGCGCCGCACACGCCCCGCGGCCGTGGTCGCGCTCAGCGTCGCGCGCGAGGACGAAGGGGTTTTCGGGGAGCGCACACAAAAAGAAGCGCAGCGCCTGATGGAGGGCGCCGCGCTCGTATGGGCCTCCCCGCTCGAAACGGACGGGGAAGAGCTTATTGCTCTTCTTGGATTTGCGGCGGAGGCGGCGCATCCACCTTTGCCCATTTTCCCCCGCGCAGGAGGAACAGGCAGATTATCCCTCGAATGGTGAGATCGCTCGCCATGCCGATCCAGGCCCCCGTGAGGCCGAGTTCGGGGAACACCCGCGTCAGGGTGAAGGCGAGCGGGATGCGCACCACCCACATGCCGATGGCGCTCACGATGAAGGGAAGCTTTGTTTGCCGTGCGCCGCGCAGGATGCCTGCGGCCACCTGGCTTACGGCGTACATCGGCTGGGCGAGCGCTTCCACGCGCAGCGCCGCCGCGCCTATGGCAACAACCATGGCCGAAGGGGTGAACAGCGAGATCAGCATGCTTCCGCCGAAGTAGAGCAGGAACCCCATGCTGCTCATAAAGATGACGCAACCCACCGTACAGTACAGCGCAAAGCGCCGTGCAAGCTCAGCCTTGCGCGCGCCGATGGACTGGGCGACGAGCGTTGTCGCCGCGGCGGCGAAACCGTAGGCCGGCATGAAGGTGATGGATTCCGCGGTGATGGCGAGCGAGTGCGCGGCGAGCGAGAATGTACCCAGCGCCGTGGCGATGGCGGTCATCGCGACCTGCCCGGCGGAAAGGATCACGCGCTCGAACGCCACCGGCGTACCGAGCTTAAACATGTCCTTCCAGATTGCCTTATCAAAGCGGAAGCTATCTTTGATATTGATGCGGCATACCGCGCGCTCGGTGAACAGCGCGCGCAGCAGCATAAAGCCGGAGAACGAGAACGCGATGACCGACGCGAGCGCGGAGCCCTTTACGCCCAGATTCGCGCCCCATACCGTGACGGGCGTACCGAGAATCTCAAGCGTCCGCGTCGGGTAGATCAGCAGGAAGTTGAGGATCATGTTGATCACGTTGGTCGATACGTTGAAGACCAGGGGAGTGCGTGTGTCGCCCGTGCAGCGCAGAATGCTGCCGCAGATCTGCACGCTCATACTGAATATATAGGAAAAGCTTAGGATGCTGATAAACGAGGTCGCATCGGCGCAGATATCCGGCTCGCCGCCCATCCATATGGGGATATAGGGCGACAGCAGCAGCATGACGGCGGTCATCGCCGCTCCGCAGATGCCGATGGAGAGCACGGCCTGGCGGATGACGCGCCTTGCCATATCGATGTCGCGGGAGCCGATGTAGCGGCCGACGGGCACCGAAAAGCCGATGGATACGCCCGCGAAGATGCCATTGAGCAGCATGTTTGCGGGCGAGGTGAGCGCTACGGCCGCCGTAGCCTGGGGTCCCATGCCGCCGACCATCGCCGTGTCGACATAGTGTACCAGCATAATGAGCACCTGCTCGAGCATGATAGGCCACGCGAGAAACCAGATCGTTGCGAGAGGCTTCCGGCTCTCGTCCATGAGATCCACGTATTTGGGCATAAAAAAAGTCCTTCGTGTTCATGAGAGATACAACGAATTATACGTCCTTATGAAGATTGTGTAAAGCATCAGCGCGTATTATAATAACAACAGAATGGATTCTGGAAAATGCTGAGGGATCGTACGGGACATGGACCTTTTTGAAAAAAACGCCGCGCGACGCGCTCCGCTAGCGGACCGTATGCGCCCGCGTACGCTTGACGAATTCATCGGGCAGGAGCACATCGTCGGCAGGGGCCGGTTGCTTCGCCGTGCCATCGAGACGGATTTGCTTACGAGTTCCATCTTTTTCGGGCCGCCGGGCTGCGGCAAAACTACGCTCGCCTACGTCATCGCCCACCAGACGGGCGCGCGCTTCGAGAAGCTCAACGCCGTGTCCGCGGGCGTCAAGGAGGTGCGCGCGGTTATCGACGAGGCGGAGAAGAACCGCGCCATGTACGGCGTAAGCACCTATCTGCTGCTCGACGAATGCCACCGCTGGAGTAAGACACAGAGCGATTCCATATTGCCCGCCCTCGAGAAAGGCGTCATCCGCTTCGTCGGCTCCACGACGGAGAACCCCATGGTTTCCATGACGGCGGCGGTCGTCAGCCGGTGCAGGCTGTTCCAGTTCTACCCGCTTACGGTCGAGGATGTGAAACAGGCCATGCGCGCCGCGCTCGAGGATAAGGAGCGCGGGCTTGGCAACTACAGGGTTGAGTTTGACCCGGACGCGTTCGAGCACATTGCGCGCACGGCCAACGGGGACGCGCGCTGCGCCCTCAACGCCATAGAGCTCGCCGTGCTCACGACGCCGCCGGTCGACGGGATCGTCCATATCGACGCGGCGGTTGCCTCCGAGTCCGTGCAGAAGAAGGTCATGAACGTCGACGACCAGCAGTTTTACGACATGCTCTCCGCTTTCTGCAAGAGCTTGCGCGGCGGGGACAGCGACGCGGCCGTCGCATGGTTTGCGCGGCTCGTCTATGCGGGCGTTGACCCCCGGATCATCTGCCGCAGGCTCATTGCCCACGCGTCGGAGGACATCGGCCTTGCCAACCCGCAGGCCATGGTGCAGGCGGTCGGCGCGGCGCATGCGCTTGAATTCATCGGCATGCCCGAGGCGCGGCTTCCCATCACGCAGGCGATCATCTTCCTGTGCGAGAGCCCCAAGTCTAACTCCGTCGTCAAGGCGGTCGTCTCTGCCTTTGAAGATGCGGAAAAGATACCGGACGAGCCGGTGCCTATTTACCTAAGGGACACATCCTTCGCCGGGGCCGATAAGCTCGGCCACGGCAAGGGATACAAATACCCGCACGATTACCCCGGCCACGTCGTGGCGCAGGAGTACATGCCGCCCTCGGTGAAGGGCAGGGTCTATTACGAGCCGGGAGAGCTGGGGAGCGAGGCGAAGATCCGTCAGAACCACATTGCAGGCGGCAAAATCAAAGACGGAAACTAACATCAATAACGATAAGGAGGACAGCGATTTGATCGACAAACGAGTGGTCGAAAACGTGCTGGAGGCGGCGCTCGCCACGGGCGGCGACTACAGCGAGCTCTTCGCGGAGGATACCGAGAAGAGCCTCATCTCCATGACGGACGGTAAGGTCGAGGACGCGAGTTACCGCCGCGTCAACGGCGCGGGCGTGCGCGTACTGCTCGGCGCGCGCTGCGTCTACGCGTACACCTCGGGGCAGGATGAGAAAGCACTCATGGAGGCGGCGCAAGCCGCGGCCGCCGCGCTCAAAGGGACGCGGGATCATGAAACCAGGGCGTTCGGCGTCCGCAGGGTCGGGGAGTATTCCCCGAAAGAACCTTACGCTCAGGTAGACAACGCCGCGCGCATTGCGCTCATTCGCCGCGCGTCGGATGCCGCCAAGGCCTATTCCGGCGAAATTACGCAGGTGCTCGCGCGCTTTTTGGATGTGGACCAGCGCATGATGGTTGCCAACTCCCTGGGTGTATGGGCGGAGGATCGCAGGCCGCGCGGCCGCGTCGTCGTGCAGGCGGTCGCCATGAAAGACGGCGAGGCGCAGACGGGCTATAAGGCGCCCGGACGCGGAGAGGGCTTCGAGCAGTTCAGAAACTACGACATGGAAGCGCTGGGCACGACCGCCGCCAAGCAGGCCGTGACCATGCTGCACGCGCCGCAGTGCCCGGCGGCGGGAGCCGTGCCCGTGGTGATCGACGGCGGCTTCGGCGGCGTCATCCTGCACGAAGCGTGCGTCCATTCGCTGGAGGCGACGAGCGTCGCCAAGGGCAACAGCGAGTTCTGCGGAAAGCTTGGGCAGACCGTCGCGAGCCCCATCGTCACCGCCGTGGACGACGGTACCATGCCCGGCGAGTGGGGCAGCATCCGCTTTGACGACGAGGGCACGCCCGCGCAGCGCAACGTGCTCATCGAGAATGGCGTGTTGAAAAGCTACCTCGTGGACTACCGCAACACACGGCTCATGGAGCATCCGCTCACGGGAAGCTCGCGCCGCGAGAGCTACGAGTTCGCGCCGACCTCGCGCATGACCAACACCTTCTTCGCAGAGGGCATGGACGACGACGAGGAGATGATCCGCACCATGGGCACGGGGCTCTATGCGGCCTCGATGGGCGGCGGCAGCGTCAATCCGCTCACGGGCGAGTTCAACTTTGCGGTAGACGAGGCGTACTGGGTCAAGGATGGCAAAATCTTCTGCCCTGTGCGCGGTGCGACACTCATCGGCAAGGGCGCGGACGTCATCAAAAAGATCGACCGCATCGGCAGGCATATGTGGATGGCGCCGGGCATGTGCGGCTCCCTTTCGGGCAGCGTCCCCACCAACGTGGGGCAGCCGAGGATCCGCGTCACGGACATCGTCGTCGGCGGGAAAGGAGGGGCGCTCTGATGGAATTCAACGCGTTTAAAAAAGCTTTATTCGAGGAAGCTCTCGCCAGGGGCTGCGAGGCCGCGGAGGCGTATTACCAGAGAACGGAGTCCTTTTCGGTGAACGTGCTTGAGGGCGACATCGACCAATACGAGGTCAACGCCAAAGGCGGGCTGAACCTGAGGGTGAAGCTCAACGGCAGGAATGGATACGCCTTCACGCAGAAGCTTGAGGAACCGGAAAAACTCGTTGCGCGCGCGATGGACAACGCCCGCTCCATCGAGGTGGAGGACGACCATCCCATGCAGGGCAAGTGTGAGTACCCTGTCGTCATCGAAGAAGAGAAGAAGGCCTATGCCCTTGGCGAGCAGCAGAAGATCGATCTCGCGCTCTCGCTCGAGAGGGCCGCGAAAGCGGCGGACCCGCGGGTTCTCCGTACGGTTTTCTGCACGGTCGATTCGGGCAGGCAGGAGGCGCGCATCAGCAACACCCTCGGCCTCGACGCCGCCGAGGAGAAGCGCATCGCCGTATCCGTTGTGATGCCTGTTACCAAGGAAGGGGAGGATATGCGCAACGCCTACGCCTTCCGCTTCGGGGACGGCGTCTTCGATGTGGAT
>DATMYG010000180.1:0-8287 GCA_035561055.1 Clostridia bacterium
TACAAGCGTGTAGTTTTCGTTGTTCGTCCCATCGGACAGCTCGACATAGTAATATGCGCTCGTCGTGGCTTTGCACGCTATTTGATTCGTATTCGTTACCGCAATAGTCAATAGAGCGTTATTGTCGCTGGTATCCAGTGCAGTTCCGCTTGTTACGTTAATATCAACCTGGGCCATGTTTTCTCCTCCTTACTCAATGAATATTTGAAAGTGTGTACTTTCACTTTCATAGTATGCAATCGTGGGATTCTTGTCCCGCAAAAAGAAAACACAAGAGTGCATCCGTGCTCATATGCTGATAATGATGATAGATATGAGTATAGTTGATGTAATTTGTACAAAGTCCTGCAATGCGTCCGAGTGCCCCAAATATTCCGGATGCATCGACGATAAGCTGCGCCTCGGGCCGGGTTTCAGCGCTTATCTGTACTTCACGCTTCCCCCTGCGACCTACTGGGGCGGCCGAATCGTCAGGGCAAACGTGATACTATATAAAATTCCTTCAAACACCGAGGATGTGCTGCTGTCTGGGAATCGATACCGCGCATGCCCGCTGCTTGATTTTTTCAGTATTTACGGCAATGCGTATGCGCCGCCGAAAGCAGATGATAGCCTGTGCGTCTATTTTGAAGACGACGCACGCATGAGCTATACTGAAATCGATATCACTGCAATCGCGCAGGCATGGGCCGTGCAAAAACCGGAAAACAAGGGACTGGTGCTAAGCGGATGTCCAGGGGCGCGGCGGCTTCTATACGCGTCCGACCGCTTTGAAATCGCCGGTATGCGACCGATGCTTCGCTTGGTATATGAGGGTATCACGCAGCCCCTGAAGACGGCGCCGTGCACGGTGAAAGTCGATTAAAGAAGCATTTCCTTTCGTTCCCATTGCAATCCCTTGGCACGCCGTTTTGCCCCGCGCCTCATTATCATTGACATACCGCGCTTTTGCGGGTATTATAGAGACGCCAACGCACAAACAAGAACTTTGGAGGGACACCAATCCGGCTGGGGCAGTTTCCCTGCGCCACCTGGAAAAGAAGGAACGAACGGCTGAGGAATTCAAACTGCCCCAAAGGGGCGTATTCCTGCTGTCCGTTCTTCTTCTATGGTGTCTCTTTTTGTTGTGGGACGCCGCCGTTGGCGGGCATCCTTTATTTCGACCCAGCGTCTACAAAAAGAAAGGAATTACAATGTTTTCTCTTGACGATTTGTTCAGAACCGACCGGAGGCCGGAGCCGTACGAGCCGGGAGCGGAGCTATGGGACGATCCGCACATCTCCGGTATGATGCTTCAGGCGCATCTTTCGCCGGATACCGACGCCGCGAGTTACAAGCCGGAAACCCGCCAGGCTATCTGCGCGTACCTGATGCGCGCGATGGGACTGAAAAGCGGAGATTCGGTCGTCGACCTCGGGTGCGGTCCGGGATTGTACTGTGCGGCGCTTGCGGCGCGAGACATTGTAGCGACCGGAATCGACCGCTCCGAAAACTCGATCCGCTATGCCAAGAGCAACGATCCGAAGAGCGATTATATCCGGGCGAGCTATCTTCTTCCGTTCGGGAAAGCGAAATTCGACGCGGCTTTCATGATCTCGCAGGATTACGGCGTTCTCGGTCCCGATCACAGAAAAACCCTGCTTGGCAACATCCGCGAGGCCCTTAAACCGAACGGCATGTTCGCGTTCGACGTTCCAAGCGCATCTGCGTATCGTGATAGAATGAACACCGCGGCCCCGGCATGGTACTCCTGTGAGTCCGGTTTCTGGAGGCCGGGCAGGTATTTCGTGCTTAAAAAGACGATTTTTTACCCGGAAATCTCCGCATTGTGCGACTATGCCGCCGTGTTCGACGCAGACGGAGTCAAAGTCTACCATATTTATCAAACCTTCTTTACGCCGGACTCCATCCGTGCGGAACTTCACGAAAGCGGGTTTGAGACTATGGCGGCGTTGTCGAGCCTTGACGGCGAGCCGTACCGGGACGATTCCCCCGTGATCGGTATCCTATGCAAAAAGCGCTGAAATTGAGAGGATATGCGCGGGGGCGGCCATCGGCCGCCCCCGCGCGCGTTCGTCCTATGCGTCTCCCCGTTCCATTACAACATGATGCAGATCAATCCGTTACAGCCGTCGTTCACCATGCGCTGCAGGGTGGACTGGAGCCTTTGCTGCACGTCGTCCGGCAGGCGGTTCACCTTGCCGGTCATGCTCTCGCGCACCATATCGCGCAGGGATTTGCCGAAGATATCCGTCTCCCAGATCTTCTGCGGGTTGTTCTCGAAGGTGCTCATGAGATAATTCATGAATTCCTCGGACTGCTCCTCCGTGCCCACGAGCGGGGAAACCTCGGACTCCATATCGACCTTTATCATGTGAAGGCCGCTCGCCCGCGCGCGCAGTCTGACGCCGAAGCGGTTGCCCTGGCGCACGATTTCTGGCTCCTCCATCTCCATCATATCGAGCTGGGGCGGCACCATGCCGTATCCAGTGCGCATAGCGCACTGGAGCGCGCCTTCGATCTTGTCGTATTCGCGTTTGGCCTTGGCAAAGCTCTTGATGGAGGCGATCAAGTGCGCGTCGTCCTTGATCTCAACCCCGCACTCCTCGCCGAGCACCGTGTAGAATAGGCTCTCCTCAGGGCGGAGCTCGATGAGCACGTCGCCCGTGCCGAAGGAAACGCTCTTGACCGCCCCCGGCGTGAAGCCCGGAACGGCGGAAAGCGCCTCGTTGAAGCCGGAAGCGTCTTTCATGCAGGCGAGCGTATTCGCGGCCTCTTCGAGCGGTTCGCGCACGCGGTTGACGAGCCAATGCCCGTTGCCCAGCTCGCATACCCACTCGGGCAGCTCCACGCGCACGGTGCGCAGCGGGAACTCCATCAGGATCAGTTCGAGCATGTCGTTGAGCGCGTTGGTGTCCGCTGTGAGGACATTGGCGGGCTGCACGGTGACGCTGTATTTTTCCTTGAGCGAAAGGGCGAGAGACACCGTCTCCGGATCGTTCGGATGCGTGCTGTTGAGCACCACGATGAAGGGCTTCCCTTGCTCGCGAAGCTCCCTAACGACGCGCTCCTCCGCGGCGACATAGTCCTCGCGCGGAATCTGCGTGATGCTGCCGTCCGTCGTCATGACGATGCCAATGGTCGAGTGATCCGTGATGACCTTGCGCGTGCCCATCTCCGCAGCCTTGTCGAAGGGCATCTCCTCCTCGGACCATGGGGTGCGCACCATGCGCGGGAGCTCGTTCTCAAGGTGGCCCGCCGCGCCCGGCACCATGTACCCCACACAGTCCACCAGCCTTACGCTGAGCTTGGTGTTCTCGCCCAGCGTGATGGCCGCCGCCTCGTTGGGTACAAATTTGGGCTGCGTGGTCATAATGGTCTTTCCCGCGGCGCTCTGGGGAAGCTCGTCGATGACACGCGCGCGCTCGTACTCGTTCTCCATCAAGGGGATCACTAGCATATCCATAAAGCGCTTGATAAACGTCGATTTACCGGTCCGCACAGGGCCGACCACGCCGACATAGATATCCCCGCCTGTCCTCTGGGCGATACTCTCGTATAGTTCGCGTCTGTCCATTGCGAAATCCTCCCATGCGGTATTCTTCAATGATATATATGTCATGAAGCTGCGCATCATGCAAACGCGCCGCTTATGCAAGCGGCGCGATCGGGGTATATTCGTTTCACCGGATGGTTTGATCCTCCTTGGTTTTCGCGCGGACCAGAAGCCGTATCGGCGTGGCGTCGAGGCCGAAGGACTTCCTGAAATAGTTCTCGAGATAGCGCTTGTAGGAAAAATGCATCAGTTCGGGATCGTTGACAAAGAGCACGAAGGTCGGCGGTTTAACGGATACCTGCGTAGCATAATAAATGCGAAGCCTTCTGCCCTTGTCGGACGGAGGCTCGGTCACGCTGACGGCCTCTGCCACGATGTCGTTGAGCATACCCGTCGAAACGCGGCGGCAGTTCTGTTCATACGCCATATCCGCGTATTCCATCACCTTATTGATCCTCTGCCCTGTCAGGGCCGAAATGAAGAGCATGGGCACATAGTCCATGAAGGCGAGATCGAAGGCGAGCTTTTTCTTAAATTCGTTCATCGTGTGGGTATCCTTCTCGATGAGATCCCACTTGTTGACGATGAGCACGCTGGCCTTCCCCTCCTCGTGCACATAGCCCGCGATTTTAACATCCTGCTCGCTCATGCCAAGGTTCGCGTCCACGACGATGAGCGCCACGTCCGCGCGGCGGATCGCGCCCAGCGAGCGGATCACACTGTAGCGCTCGATGGTCTCATCCTCGACGGCGCGCTTCCTCCGGATGCCCGCCGTATCCACGAGCACATAATCCTTATTGTTCCAGCGAAACGGGGTGTCAATGGAATCGCGTGTGGTGCCAGGGATGTCGCTCACAATCGAGCGCTCGCTGCCCAGTAGAGCGTTCACCAGGCTGGATTTGCCGACGTTGGGCCTCCCCACGACCGCGATGTTCGTAACGTTGGGGTTCTCCTCCGCCTCCACTTTGGGGAAGTATCGAACGACCTCGTCGAGGAGGTCGCCCAACCCCAGCCCCTGCTCGGCGGAGATGATCACGGGCTTACCGATACCAAGCTCGTAAAATTCGTATTCCGCGTCCGCATACTTGGGATGATCGATCTTGTTGACGCCGAGTACAATGGGTTTTTTTGAGCGCCGCAAAAGATCCGACACCTCGAGATCGGAAGCGGTCAGCCCTTCCCGCCCGTCGACGAGGAAAACGATCACATCCGCGGTTTCGATGGCAAGCTCAGCCTGCCTACGCATTTGCTGGCTGATGATATCTTCCTTCATCGGCTCGATGCCGCCCGTGTCGATGAGGGTAAAGTGATAGTCGAGCCACTCCGCGTCGCCATAGATACGGTCGCGCGTCACGCCCGGGGTATCCTCCACGATGGCGATGCGCTTGCCGATGATTCTGTTGAAGAAGGTCGATTTGCCCACGTTTGGCCGCCCGACGATCGCTACTAAGGGTTTTGCCATGTTACACCTCTCTCAATGTGTCAAACAATCCGTATATATACGCTTCGCCGTCCGCCGCGCACAGCGGCTTCACGCGCACGTTCAGTTCCCGTTCCAGCCACGCGACGGTGCGCCCGTCGAGAAACACGTCCTCCCGCTCCCTTAGCATGTCGTCCGGTATGACGAGCAATTCTCCGAGCGCTTCGCCCTTGAGCTGCGCGGCGATGTCGGTCGCCGTGACAAGCCCGGCGACGGTCACGCTGCGGCCGAAGTAATCGTTCTCCACCCGGCGAAGATCGAATTCGATTCCGTACTCCGTAAGCGTCCCGAGCAGCGGCTTAAGGAAGGCAAAGGCCGAGGAACCCGTCACGCCGCTCACGCGGCGCGACGGCCGGAAAGGCTCCATGGCAACAAGCGCGTCCATGAACTCCCGCCCAAACTTGCGCAAAAGCCCCACGCCGTTCTCGAGCTGGGGAAAATCGTCGTACTTCTCGTACGGCGGAAGTTCCCGCCCCGCAATAGCATAGAGCTCGTCCGCCGCGTAAACGAAGCCCTCGCCCGTCTCCCGCCGCGCCTTTGCCGAAAACGCTTCTATGAAATCGATGATGCTCCCCGCCTCCCCCTTCGATACGCCGCGAAGAGGTGCGAGTCCATCGCGAAAGCGCGTAAGCCCCACGGGCACGACCGCGACGGTCTGCGCGGACGGAGAGAACGCATACAATTCCTCGACGCTCCGCTCGAGCACTCCGCCGTCGTTTATGCCGGGGCAGACGACGATCTGCGCGTGGAAGCGGAGTCCCGCGTTGCGAAGCTTCCCTAATCGCTCCATGATGCGCCCCGCGGAGGGGTTGCGCATCATAGCCTTTCTTACCTCGCCATCCGTCGCGTGGACGGATATGTAGAGCGGGCTTACGCGGCGCTTCACGATGCGCTCAAATTCCCTATCCGTAACGTTCGTGAGCGTCACATAGTTGCCCATGATGAGGGAAAGCCGCCAGTCGTCATCCTTGAAGTGCAGCGTCTCCCGCCCGCCCCGCGGCAGTTGATCGACGAAGCAGAACAGGCAGCGGTTCCCGCACGCGCGCACGGAGCTCATCAGGGAGGTGGCAAAGCCGAGGCCGAGCGGCTCGTACTCGTCCTTTTCAACGAGGTATTTAGCCGTCCTGCCCGCTTCGTCCTCCGTTTCGACGCGAAGGCTTTCCGAGGCCGTGAGCTGCTCATAATCGATGATGTCCTCGACGGGCTCCCCGTCGATGGATACGAGATAAACGCCTCTGGTTATCCCGGAGGCGTCGGCCGGTGAATGCGGTTCCACCGAGGTGATGAGGTGCTTTTTGCGTCCATCCTCGACTCTCATGGATAGGATTATACCATAATCCGATTGAAATTGTACATTCCCGCGCATTCTGATATAATGACGGCGGCCGGAGGTGAGGTTATGCCAAGGTTCATATTGGTGCCGGATTCCTACAAGGGTACCATGACTTCGACGCAGGTATGTGAAGCGATGGAGCGCGGAATACGCCGCGTCATGCCCGAGGCGATCGTCGATTCTCTCCCCGTTGCGGACGGCGGCGAGGGCAGCGTGGACGCGTTTATCGGCGCCATCGGCGGGAAGAAGCGCGCGGTGGAAGTCTGCGGGCCGTTTTTCGATAAAGTGGAAGCTTACTACGGCATACTCGAGGACGGACAAACCGCGGTGATCGAAATGGCCGCCTGCGCCGGTCTTCCTCTCGTCTTCAATAAAAAAGATCCCTCCCGCACCACGACCTACGGCGCGGGCGAACTGATGCTGCACGCCGCGCACAGCGGCTGCAGGCAGATCATCATGTGCCTGGGCGGCAGCGCCACCAACGACGGCGGCTGCGGCGCGGCGGCCGCGGCCGGTATCCGTTTCTACGATAAGAATGGACGGCAGTTTATCCCCGTCGGCGGCACACTCTCGGATATCGTATTTATCGACGCATCCGGCGTCGCCCCCGCGCTGGCGGGTGTCAGCATCATCACGATGTGCGACGTGGACAATCCCCTTTACGGTGAGTCGGGCGCAGCGCATGTGTTCGCGCCGCAGAAAGGCGCGGACGGCTCCATGGTCCGCATGCTGGACGAAGGGCTTCGCGCGCTCGCCCGCGCCACCAAGTCGGATGATATCGCGCGCATGGCGGGTTCCGGCGCCGCGGGCGGCATGGGCTTCGGCATGCGCGTCTTCTTCAGCTCCAAGCTTCGCATGGGCATCGAAACCGTGCTGGATATCACGGGCTTCGACGAACTGCTTTCCGGTACGGACTATGTGTTCACCGGCGAGGGGCGCATCGACCCGCAGAGCATGCACGGCAAAGTGGTCGTTGGCGTCGCCAGGCGCGCCAAGCGCGCGGGCGTGCCCGTGATCGCCGTGGTAGGCGATATATCGGACGGCGTCGAGGAAGCCTACGACATGGGCGTCACCGCGATCTTCAGCATCAACCGCGTGGCGCTCGAGCGTGAAGCCGCGCGCAAGCGCGCCCCGCGCGACCTTGAGATGACGGTCTCGGATATCGCGAGAATTCTCAGGCAATAAGTGCAAAAATAAACATTTTATTCCAAAATCCCCTTGCCTTCGGCAGGGGGATTTCGTATAGTAAACGAAGGACAGTCGTTTTTTCTTTACTTAAATCAGAAAGGGTTAGAGGTATATATGAACGCAAAGCTGGAAGCGTATTTTAATGCGAAATGGGCGGAAGGCTGTTTCTCATCAAGCTCGGTTTGTGCGACAAGGTCTACGCGCCCGACAACGAGCCTTCGGACGAATACTATGCCTGCGAGGGTGAAGGCGAAAGCCTGCGCTACTTCAAACTCGTTCCCATCGAGGTCACGCCGGAGGAATATGCGGAACTGCGAAAATACAACCACAAACCCGTGCCCCGGTATCGGAATCGCGTCGCTTCGCTGCTGACGGTGCTCGCTTGGATTGTTTATGTCGGTGGATTCCTATCCGGATTTGGACAATTCTTGAGCGGACAAACCCCTTTTGCCGGCATCGCTGCCGGACTTACTGTATGGATTCTTTCCTTCTTCTCGGGTTCCGTTATGCTCGGTCTTTCAGAAGCGATCAAACTGTTGGGGGGAGTCAAGGGCTTGCTGACGCGATTGATGAGTATCACGGAATCATAAACAAATCAAATACAGATTCAGGGGGGTTTATGAACACGAAGCTGGCAAAGTTCTTCCGGTATTATGAAGATCAGGAAAAGAAGAAGCAGGACGAAGTGCTAACGGAGCTGAGACTTACCGAAAAAATATATTCTCCATCG
>DATMYG010000181.1:0-4569 GCA_035561055.1 Clostridia bacterium
CCGCCGATGAAGATCGAGGTCAAAAGCCGCGTTTACACGGCAGCGCCGCGTGAAGCCATCCAGCCGGAAGTAAACCGAAAGCGCACCCGCGACGAGCGTGCAACCCGTAAGAAGGGCAACGTATAGAGCAAGGCGCGGTACGCTTCGTGCGCCCGCTAACTCATCAAGGATATACTTGGGCACGACCGCCGCCACGACGGGGAGCGCCGAGTTGATTAGTTGATATAGAACCTGCCAGACAATATAGAGCTTTTCGTGCTTCCATCCATATTTAATAAAGAAAACAAGCCCTCTGAACATAAAAAGCCTCCTGTTCGTTCTGCTTTTTGGCATAAAACGGCCGTAAAGAAAACTCGAACAGGAGCAGTGTTACTGCTCCGAAGCGAATCTCCTTACGGTTCAGGAAGCGATGTAGGGCTTGAGCAGCGAACGCATGGGTTTGATCCTCCGATTCTGAGCAGATTATACGACAATGGCGTCGGCGCAGGCAAGCGTCCAAAGCCAAATGTTTACAAACGCGCAGGCCGCGCGGCTTGTTCGCCCCATGAAAAAAGGCTATAATAATGCGGAATACATCCTATGGAAAACGAGGCACGCGAAATGGCAAGATACCGTCGCAGGCGGCGCAGGATTACAGGCAAGTTCATCGTTATACTGGTGCTGTTCATCATCGCTCTGGCGCTGGGCATACTGGCGCTCTCCAACCTCGGCGGAGGCGGGGAGACCGACCCGACCAAAACGCCGAACGGCACGGGTACGCCCGGCTTCTGGGATGGCCTGTTCGGCAGCCCGACGCCGTCGGCCACCGTTGGACAGACGCCCGAGATCACGCCCGTGCCCACGTCCACGCCGTTGCCCGCGTTCAGCCCCGCGGCGGTCGAGGGAACGCGTCCCTCGGACTTCGGTATAGAAACGGCGATCCAGCTCGACGGGCAGATCGTTTCCCAGTACCTTTCCAATGAAACCATCGATTTCTCCGCGGGGGACGAATACACCCAGGTACAGGGCATAATCACCTTCCGCGGCAACAACTTCCGCGACAGCGCCTCCTACGGCACGGCCAACATGACCGAGAAGACGCTCGACGTGGAAGGCGCGTGGACTGCCTCCGTCGGCAGCGTGCCCAAGGTTTACGGCGAAGGCGCGTGGACGGGTTGCGGCTGGACGGGCCAGCCCCTGATCGTGCGCTGGCCGGAGGAAACGAAGCAGATCATGAACCTTTCCGCCTCCGCCAAGGCAAAGGCGGACCTCGTCGAGATCATCTACGCCACGATGGACGGGCACATCTACTTCCTCGACCTCGCCACGGGCGAGCGCACGCGCGATCCCATCGACATGGGCGGCTTCCCCTTCAAGGGAGCGGGCGCGCTCGACCCACGCGGATATCCGCTGATGTTCGTGGGCTCTGGCGACGACAGCGCCCAAAAGGGCGAGGGCTCAAGCCATGCGTTCATCATCAGCCTCATCGACGGCGATATTCTCTACGAGTTCGGGGAGAAGGACGGCTTCTCGCTGCGCGACCTCGCCTACTTCGACAGCTCCGCACTCGTGGACGCCGAGACGGACACGCTGATTTACCCCGGCGAGTCGGGTATCCTTTACGTCATCAAGCTGAACACAAAATACGACCCCCAGGCGGGTACGATTTCCGTGGACCCCAAGGTCGTCAAGTGGCGCTACAAGGGCGCGCGCACCAACTCCACCTCCACGAAGGACGGTAGCCAGGGTTGGTGGCTTGGCATCGAGGACAGCGCCATCATCTGGCGCGGACATGCAATTTTCTCGGACAACGGCGGGCACCTAATGTGCCTCGACCTCAACACGCTCACGCTCGACTGGGTACAGGACACTTTGGACGACACCAACTGCACGCCCGTGCTGGAATTGGAAAACGGCCACCCCTACGTTTACACCTCTACCTCCTTCCACGGCGGCTGGCGCGAGGATGCAAGCTCCACCGCGCTCATCCCCATCTGGAAGATCGACGCCGTTACGGGCGAACGCGTCTGGACGAACAGCGATTACCGCTGCCAGACCATCATGGGCGTTTCGGGCGGCGTGCAGGGTACCCTCGCCATAGGCAAGGGCCCGCTCTCCGATTTGATTTTCGTACCCGTTGCGATGACGGACGGCTCGCGCGGCAAGCTCGTCGCCCTTTCGAAGGCGGACGGCCATGAGGTATGGTCGTGCGACTTTGCGGGCTACCCGTGGTCGAGCCCGGTCGCCGTCTACGACCAGAATGGCAACGGCTACCTCATCCAATGCAACTCGACGGGCTACATCCACCTGATCGACGGACGCACGGGAACGATTCTATTCGAAGCGCCGTTGGGCTCCAACGTGGAGGCCTCCCCCGCCGTGTTCGAGAACACGGTGGTCGTGGGCACGCGCGGGGGGCTTATCTACGGCATCAACATCAAGTGACGGAGCTTCTATGACAAACAAGGTCAACGGCAACACCGAAGGAATCCGGGAATCGCTCATCGAGCGCCTCAGGGCAATCTACGAGCTGCGCATGGAGGGCGACGAGTTCGCCTCGCACGCGCTCATCGCCGAGGTGTGCGCGCTTACAGGCATCATCAACCGTGAAATCTCGGTTTACATCGCGCGGGACGGCTCGATCGCCGACGTGTCCGTGGGCGACAGCGCGAAGGTGGACATGCCGGACATGCGGCTTGTGCGCAACAGCGACCGCCTATCGGGCGTGCGCTGCCTGCACACGCATCCCGGCGGGGACGGACGCCCTTCCGGCGTGGATCTGGGCACGCTCAGGAGCGTCAAGCTCGACTCCATGGCCTCCGTGGGCGTGGGGCCTGACGGCAACGCCACGAGTTTCTACGCGGCGTTCCTGGGCGAAATGAAGGACGGTGAGCGCGAGGTTTTGACCTGCGGCCCGCTGCGCCCCTACAAGCTTCCGCAGCGGCAGCTTCTGGATGAAATCCGCCTCGCGGACGCGCGCCTGAAGACGGGCGTGAAGGATACGCAGAACGACCAGCCCGAGCGCGCGATCCTCGTCGGCCTTGAGAACGATGAGGAGTACGACACCATCGAGGAGCTCGCCGAGCTCGCCAAAACCGCGGGCGCGAAGGTCGTGGGGCGCGGCACGCAAAAGCGCCGTTCCATGGACGTGGCGACCTACGTCGGCAGCGGCAAGGTGGATGAATTAAAGCTGCTCGCAAGCGAGACCGAAGCGAACCTGTTCATCTTCGACGACGAACTCACCGCCACGCAGGCGAGGAACCTTGAGGAAGCGCTGGGCGTGCGCGTGATCGACCGGACGACGCTGATCCTCGACATCTTTGCGCAGCGCGCGCAGTCGCGCGAGGGCGTGCTGCAGGTGGAGCTCGCCCAATTGAAATACGGCCTTACGCGGCTCGCGGGGCAGGGAAGCGCCCTCTCCCGCCTGGGCGGCGGTATCGGCACGCGCGGCCCCGGCGAAAAGAAGCTCGAAATCGACCGCAGGCGCATCCGCAGGCGCATCTACGAGCTTTCCTGCGAATTGGAGGAAGTGGACAAGCAGCGCGGGCTTCGCCGCGCGCGGCGCGAGAAGGGCACGGTGCCCCTCGTTTCCCTCGTGGGCTACACGAACGCGGGCAAGTCGACGCTGCTCAACGCCGTCAGCAACGCGGGCGTGCTCGCCGAGGACAAGCTTTTTGCGACGCTCGACCCGGTCGTGCGGCAGGTGGAGCTGCCGCGCGGGACGCCCGCGCTCTTCTCCGACACGGTGGGCTTCATCAACAAGCTGCCGCACGAGCTGGTGGACGCCTTCCGCTCCACGCTCGAGGAGGTCGCGAACGCGGATTTGATCCTGCATGTCGTGGACGTTTCCTGCCCGCACTACAGGGCGCAGATGGATGTCGTCGAAGAGGTGCTCTCCTCGCTTGGCGCGAGCGACGCGCCCCGTATCGAGGTCTTCAATAAAATCGATAAGCTCGACGAAAAGCCCGCGGGAAAACCCGGCGCGCTGTTCATCTCCGCCCTCGGCGGCCAGGGCATTCCCGAGCTGCTCGCGCGCGTGGAGGAGGAGTTGGGCTCCGCACGCACGTCCGTCGAAGTGCTGATTCCCTATGCGAAGTACGACGCGATGACCTTTGTGAGAAACGAAGGCCGCATCCTCTGTGAGGTGCACCGCGAGGACGGCACGCTTGTGACGGCGCTGCTCGACGAGGCGAGCGCAAAGAAACTCAGGCACATGCTGGGAATCGGCAGATGACCCGGGATACGAAGGGCCTGCTTCTCATATTTGCCGCAGCGCTCGTATGGAGCGTTAACTCCGTGCTTATCAAGAGCCTTTCGCTCAACGCGCTTACGATCGCGGGAATGCGCGCGCTGTTTGCGGGCGTGTTCTACGCGGCCTTCATCCGCCCGAAAAAGATCGAATGGAACTGGAAGCTGCTGCTGACGCTCGTCGTGTTCACCGTGCAGAGTGCATGCATCGTGATGGCGGTTAAGAAGACGAGCGCCGCCATCGCCATCGGCATGCAGTTCACCGCGTCCATCTGGATCTACGCCGCCTTGCGCATCAAGGGCTGCCCCTTCTATTTCCGGCGCGCGCTGCCGCTCTACGTC
>DATMYG010000182.1:0-2351 GCA_035561055.1 Clostridia bacterium
ATGTCCGCGTCGGAGAGATAGGGCGGGTTGCAGGCGATGAGGTCGTAGCGCTCCCGGATATTCGCAAAAAGGTCGCTTTGGACAAATTGCGCGCGCACGCCGTTCAGGTCCGCGTTCTCGCGGGCAAGCGAAAGCGCTTCCCCGTCCACATCCGCAAGAGTCGCGTCCGCGCCGCAAAGCTTCGCGAGCGAGATTCCCACGCAGCCCGAGCCACAGCACAGGTCGAGGCAGCGCCGGTATCCGCGCCCCCGGATGAGCGCGAGGGAAACCTCGCACAGCGTTTCCGTATCCTGCCTGGGGATCAGCGCGCGCGCGTCGGTTTTAAAGGGCAGGCCCATGAACTCCCACTCCCCGAGGACGTACTGCAGGGGCTTCCCCGTGAGCCGCTCCCGAACGAGCGCCTCGAGAACGGCCTCGTCCGCCGGGGTTAGTTCCGTCGCGCCATAGAGGGAGACGGAGCCCGCGGGGAGCCCCGCCGCGCGGGCGACGAGCAGGCGCGCCTCGGTTCGCGCCTCGCCGAAGGGGAGAAAGTTAAGGATAGCGGCTGTTTTTTGCAGTGCTTCGCCCAAAGTCGGTCGGTTCATGGTCAGTCGTCCTCCGATAACGCGACGGCTTGATTTTTCGTGAAGAAATAGACGTAGCGCTCCGCCACGGGGATGCCCGTGAGCCGCGCGAGCGCCTCGGCGTACAGGTTCACCTGATGCGCGTGCTTTTGCGCCGCCTGATGTGTGGAAACTCCCTCCGGCACGCTGTCGGTCTTGTAGTCGACGAGCGTCCAGCGCCCGTTTTCGAGGAAGCAGCAGTCGATCACGCCCTGCAGCACGACCGGGGCGTCGTTGTCCGCAAGGCCCAGCGCGCGCGCGCTCATGCTGATGTTGAACTCCGTTTCGCGGCGTACGGTTTTTGCCGCGACAAGCCGCCTGCCGAGGGGGGAGGCGAAGAACGCGGCGATCTCCCGCGGGGAAACCGCCTCCGCCTGCAGCGCGGAGAGAAGCCCCGCGCCCGCGAGGCGCGCGAGCTCCGCGCGCACGCCGTCCTCGCCGTGCGGGGCGAGCGCGATGCGCTGCATTAACAGGTGGTAGGCCGTGCCGCGGTCCGCCGGGGTCATGCGCGCGGCGAGCAGGAAGTCCGGCGCTTCAGCCAATTTGACCTCGTGCCCCGCAAGCCCCGTCACGCTGACCTTGCTGGGCACCTCGGCCTCCGCGCAGTACGCGTAGGCGCGGGAAAACAGCGCGTCGTCCGGCCCGAGGGAGAGCGCATGCCGCCGGAAGCGCTCGAACGCGGCCTCGCCCATGCGCGCGCCCGGGAGGAGCGAGGCGAAAAGCGGTTCGCACGACACGGCCACGGGCAGGCTTTCGGCCTCGTCCGGCTCCGGCAGGCCATAGCGGCGGCGCAGGGCTTCGCCCTCTCTCGCGTGGAAGATGCAGCCCAAAAGCCACTCCGCGAAGCTTTTCTGCTGCGCGATGCAGGCGGGCTCCTGCGGCAGCGCGGCGCGCGCGACGAGGCGATCCCCGCGCGGCGCGGCGCAGAGCAAAACGAGCTTTTCCCGCGCGCGCGTCATGGCGACGTAGAGCACGCGCATCTCCTCGGCAATGCTCTTTCGCTCGTCCCTTGAGGCGATGGCGCGGGCGTAGAGGGACTGCGTGCGCACGCCCGCGAGCGTGAAGCGCGCCGCCGCGCCGAACCTTGCGTCGAGGATCAGCCGCTTTCTCCCGGAATCGATGTTGAAGCCGCGCGCGAGGCCCGCGACCAGCACGTACGGAAACTCCAGCCCCTTGCTCGCGTGGATGCTCATCACGCGCACGACGTCCGCGCCCGCGGACTGCGCCGCGCCCGGCGCGCCCATGGCGCGCAGCTTGTCCGCGTACTGCAGGAAAGCGGAAAGGCCCGAAGCGCCCGTCGCTTCGAACAGGCGCGCCTTCTCGCATAGCGCGTCGAGGTTCGCCTCGCGCTGCCGCCCGCCGGGGAGGGCGCGGCAGAAGAGGGCGTAATCCGTGTCGTCGAGGAGCCTAGCTATGAGCGCCTGTACGCTCGTCAGTCCCGCGAGCTCCTGCCAGGCCGAGAGCCGCTCGAGGAAGGCCTTCGCCTTCATGCCCAGATCCATGTCGGTTTTGGAAGCAGCCGTGAGCGAATCGAAGCAGCGCCAGGGGGAGGCGGATGACGCTTCCTTCCCGTAGAGCGTGCGCATCTCGATGAGCTCCTCCGTCGAAAAGCCGCCGATGGGGGAGCGCAGGACGGCCGCGAGGGGGATGTCCTGCAGCCTGTTGTCGACGACGCGCATGAGGTCCATGAACACGCGCACCTCGACCGCGTCGAAAAAGCCGCCCGCGAGTTCCCCGTAGGCGGGGATG
>DATMYG010000183.1:0-6856 GCA_035561055.1 Clostridia bacterium
CCTTCAGGAAGCGCGACGGCTTCCGCGCCCGCTTCATAATCCACATCCGGAAGTATCGCGTTCCCATACTGGTCAGTTACGATGAAAAACGGCCCGGTTACGTCATGCTGCGAAAGCAACCCTGCGTTGTTCGTGAGGTTCAGTTCTTCGGGAAACTCCCGGGCACTGTCGTTGAACGAAGCATAGATCGCGTCCATGTCGAATGCGGCCGCCTCCTCATTCGACAGAGTGCTGGGCTGAATCGGCGCGGATGTGGGGGTGAGAATGGGCTCCTTCGTCTGCTGCGGAACGCCGGTACCTACGCCGCAGCCGGCGCACGTCAGCACGAGGAAAAGCGCCGAAAAAAACAAGCAACAACGCCTGATCCCAATATGCATAGATAACCTCCGTATCGAACGAATGCTACTTGGATTCTACCTAAAGAGGAACATTCTGTCAAACCAAAGCGATCTCCGAATTGGTAGGGATGACAGAACAAAAAGGAAGGATAAATCGCACACATTGATTTCACCGCTTCGCGTCCGAATGTCGAAGAAACCGGCATTCGGGCTTTTTTATGGCGCGAATGACATTTTACATGAATTTAACAGAGCCTGTCTTTTGAACTTTACGGCCGCAATTTACCATAAGAGACGGAAATGCTAAAAGAGAGAGAATGAGAAAGGAAAAACGAAGATGAAGAAACTGATTTCCGCCCTTTTGATCGCGGCCCTCGCCCTTGCGGCCTTTGCGGGCTGCGCGCAGACGCAGCAGGGCGTGAGCCCGTCCCCGGCCGCCACGACCGGCACCACCGCGATCGACGCGACTTCCGGCCCCACCCCGACCCAGGCCGAACTGAACGGCAGCGTCGCGACCGACGGCTCCACCTCCATGGAAAAAGTCATCGGCGCGCTGGGCGAGGCGTTTACGGTTGCGAACCCCGGCGTAAGCTTCACCTACAACCCCACCGGCTCCGGCAGCGGAATCACCGCCGTGGCCGAAGGGCGCTGCGACATCGGCCTCTCGAGCCGCGCGCTCAAGGATGAGGAGAAGAACGGCCTCACCGAAACGGTCATCGCGCTCGACGGCATCGCCATTATCGTGAACCCCAGTAACCCCGTCGCGGACCTGACCATCGAGCAGATCGCCAAGATCTACACCGGCGAAATCACCAACTGGAAGGACGTTGGCGGCAATGATGCCGAAATCGTGGTCATCGGCAGGGAGGCCGGCAGTGGCACCCGCGACGGCTTTGAGTCCATCACCAAAACTGCGGAGAAGTGCGTCTACCGCCAGGAACTGACCTCCACGGGCGACGTCATCACCACCGTCTCCCAGAATCCCGACGCGATCGGCTACGCCTCCCTCGCCTCCGTTAAGGACAGCGTTAAGGCGCTCAAGGTCGCCGGCGTCGCGCCCAGCGAAGCCACGGTCACGGACGGCACCTATGTGATCCAGCGTCCCTTCGTGGTCGTAACCAGGACGAACGAAGCCCTCTCCGAGGCGGCGCAGGCGTTCTTCGACTACATCACCTCGGCCGAGGCGAACGAGATCGTCGCCGCCGCCGGCGCGGTGCCCGTCAACTGATTGTAAAACAAACGGACGCATGGCGGCGCCGCCTCTCAGGCGGCCCGCCACTTGTGCGCGTGAAAGGCAGGCAACAGATTGAACAAACGCAATCCGAAACGGGCGCTCGAGCTTGTGATACATGCGGTGTTCCTCGTCATTGGCCTTGTCGCGGTGGGCTGCGTGCTCCTGATTACCGTTTATCTGATCATCGCGGGCATACCGGCCATACGCGAAATCGGCCTCATCGATTTCCTCTTTGGCAAGAGGTGGGCGTCCACGGCGGCGGAACCCGCCTTCGGCATACTGCCCTTTATCCTGACCTCGGTCTACGGTACCGCGGGCGCGATCGCGCTTGGCGTGCCCATCGGTTTTTTCACGGCGGTATACCTCGCAAAGGCCGCGCCCAAGGCGGTCAAGGCCGTGCTTGAGCCTGCGGTCGGCATGCTCGCCGGCATCCCTTCGGTCGTGTACGGCCTCGCGGGTATGCTCATCCTCGTACCCGCTATCCGCAATATCTTCGGCGTGCCGGACGGAGCCAGCCTGCTTGCGGCGATCGTCGTACTGAGCGTGATGATTCTGCCCTCGATCATCAAGGTATCCTCCAACGCGCTCGAGGCGGTTCCCAGGGAATATGAGGATGCCTCCTTCGCGCTTGGGGCGACAGAGGAGGAAACGTATTTCCGCGTTTCTGTTCCCGCGGCGAAAAGCGGCATCGCGGCGTCCATCGTACTCGGCGTCGGCCGCGCCATAGGGGAGGCGATGGCGGTCATGATGGTCGCGGGCAACGTTGCCAACATGCCCTCGCTCTTCCAGAGTGTGCGCTTCCTTACAACGGCCGTGGCGAGCGAGATGTCCTATTCCGCGGGTCTGCAGAGGCAGGCGCTTTTTTCCATCGCGCTGGTGCTGTACCTGTTCATCATGCTCATCAACGCGTTTTTGAACCTCGTGCTTAAGCGAAAGGGGGAAAGATGACATGCGCATGGAAAAAATGAGCGCAAAGCGCAGGGCCTACCGCACCCTCATGCGCGCGCTGATGCTCTTCTTCACATTGGTAACTTTCGCGCTCGTGGCGGTGCTGATGGGGTACGTACTCATCCGCGGCGTCCCCGGCATCACGTGGCAGCTCGTGTCGACCAGCCCAAGCTATTTGAAGGAAACCATCGGCATCCTGCCGGATGTCCTCAACACGCTCTACATCATGCTCGCCTCGCTCGCCATCGTTCTGCCCCTGGGCGTGGGCGCTGCGATCTACCTTACCGAGTACGCGAGAAACCGCCGTATCGTGGCGGTTATCGAGTACGCGGCGGAAACGCTTTCCGGCATCCCTTCGATCATTTACGGCCTCGTGGGCATGCTGGTTTTCTGCCAGGTTCTGGGGCTTAAAACCTCGCTTCTCGCGGGCGCGCTGACGCTCGTCAGCATGAACCTTCCCACGGTCATCCGCACGACGCAGGAAAGCCTCAAAACCGTGCCGCTGAGCTACCGCGAGGGCGCGTTCGGCCTTGGCGCGGGCAAGTGGCGCGTCATCCGCACGGTCGTGCTGCCGGGCTCGGTGGACGGCATCATCACGGGCTGCATCCTCTCCGCGGGCAGGATCCTCGGCGAATCCGCCGCGCTGCTGTTTACGGCGGGCTTTGCGCATGCGCTCAACGGCTTCGTCAAGGGTCTTGGCAGCGCGGGGGCGACGCTGACCGTCGCGCTCTACGTCTACGCTAAGGAGCAGGGCGAATTTGACGTGGCCTTTTCCATCGCCGCCATACTGATGGCGCTGACGCTTTTCATCAATCTGGCGGCGCAATACATGAGCAGGAGGCTCAGACGGAGGATCGAACAGTGAACGTATTTACCATCAGCGACCTGTGCCTGTGGTACGGAAACGTGCAGGCGCTCGACCATGTCACCATCGATATCCCGGAGAAGCGCATCACCGCGCTCATCGGCCCGTCCGGCTGCGGGAAGTCGACGTTTATCAAAACGCTCAACCGCATGAACGACCTCATCCCCGGCGTGCGCGTGGCGGGCAGCGTTAAATACGGGGAAACGGACATCTTTTCGCCCGGGCTCGACGTGACGGCCCTTCGCAAGGAGATCGGTATGGTGTTCCAGAAGCCCAATCCCTTTCCCATGAGCATCTACGACAACGTGGCCTACGGGCCGCGCACCCACGGCGTACGAAGCCGCGCGAAGCTGGACGACGTCGTCGAGCGCTCGCTGCGGGACGCCGCCATCTGGGATGAGGTCAAGGACAGGCTTAAAAAATCCGCCTTAGGCCTTTCGGGCGGGCAGCAGCAAAGGCTGTGCATCGCGCGCGCGCTTGCGGTAGAGCCTCAGGTGCTATTGATGGACGAGCCCACGAGCGCGCTCGACCCCATATCCACCTCGAAGATTGAGGAACTTGCCCTCGAACTGAAAAAACAATATACTATTATCATCGTAACGCACAACATGCAGCAGGCGGTACGCATTTCCGATATGACCGCTTTTTTCCTGCTCGGCAAGCTCGTCGAATACGGCAATACGGAGCGGCTTTTCGCGCAGCCTAAGGACAAACGGACCGAGGATTACATCACGGGGAGGTTCGGATAATGAGATCGAGATTGGACGAGCAGCTCGCGCTTCTAAACCACGAGCTGATTACCATGGGCGCCCTGTGCGAGGAGGTCATCTCCCTCGCGGCGGAAGCCCTCATGAAGTGCGATACGGCCATCGCCGCCAAGGTCATTCCCATCGACAGCGAGATCGACAGAAAGGAAAGGGATATCGAAACCCTCTGCCTTCGCCTCTTGCTGCAGCAACAGCCCGTCGCGCGCGACCTCCGGCAGATTTCCGCCGCGCTCAAGATGATTACGGACATGGAGCGCATCGGCGACCAGGCGGCGGATATTTCCGAAATCATCGGGTATCTCGGCGGCAGGAGCGGAAAATTCGGCCGCATCGGGGAGATGGCGAGCGCCACGATTAAAATGGTGACCGAAAGCGTGGACGCCTACGTCAAGCGCGATCTGGACGGCGCGCATGCCGTCATCGCATACGACGACGTGGTCGACGACCTCTTCGTGCAGGTCAAGGATTCGCTTATCGCCGACATCGCCGCCAACCCTGAGGACGGCGCGTACGCGCTGGACCTATTGATGATCGCCAAGTACTTCGAGCGCATCGGCGACCACGCGGTGAACATCGCGGAGTGGGTGGAGTTTTCCTTAACGGGCATACACAAGGGAGAAGCCGAGCTATGATTTACTGCGTGGAGGACGACGAGAGCATCCGCGACATCGAGGTGTATACCCTTCGCCAGACCGGCTTCGAGGCGGAGGGATTCCCGGACGGCGCGTCCTTCTACGCGGCGCTGCGGGAAAAGACGCCGGAGCTTGTTTTGCTCGACGTGATGCTGCCCGGGGAGGACGGCGTTTCGATCCTTCACGCGCTCAAGGCGAACGCCGCGACGCGGGATATCCCTGTCCTGATGGCGACGGCGCGCGGCGCGGAATACGACAAGGTCGCCTCCCTCGACCTCGGCGCGGACGACTACCTCGTCAAGCCCTTCGGCATGATGGAAATGGTTTCGCGCGTGCGCGCGGTGCTGCGGCGCGCGGCTCCCAAAACTGCAAAGCCGCGGCTTCGCATGGGTTCCGTCGAGCTGGACGCGGAGCGGCACAGCGTCGAGGTGGAAGGGGAGCGCGTCGAGCTTACATATAAGGAATTTGAGATGCTGCGGCTCTTTTTGACGCATCCCGGCATGGTCTTTACGCGTGACAGGCTCCTTTCGGAGGTCTGGGGCGTCGAATACGGCGGGGAGACGCGCACGGTGGACGTACACATCAGAACCCTGCGCCAGAAGCTTGGCGCGGGCGGCGCGCTGATCGAAACGGTGCGCGGCGTCGGCTACAGGATGGAGGCGAGGCAGACTTGACAAGAAAGATTTTCCGTTCCATTCTCGCCGTCGCGTCCCTGGTGCTCGCGGCGAGCCTCGCGATCATGCTCGGGGTTATGTACGAATACTTCGTCGCCCGGCAGAGGACACAGCTCGCCTCCCTTGGCGCGCTCGCGGCGCAGGGCGTCTCCGAGGAGGGAATCGCCTATTTCGAGCGCCTCGATACGCGGGGCGTACGGCTCACCTGGATCGCGGCGGATGGAACGGTACTGTACGACAACGAGGCCGACCCGGCGGGCATGGGAAATCACGCCGATCGCGAAGAGATCAGGGAAGCGCTTGCCTCCGGTGTGGGCGAGAGCGAGCGCATGTCCGAAACCCTCGCCGAAAAGACGCTCTACCGGGCGCAGCGCCTGCCGGACGGTACGGTGCTCCGCTCCGCACTCACGCAATATTCGCTCCTCTCGCTCGCGCTCGAAATGCTCTGGCCCTTGCTTGCCATCGTCGTACTCTCCCTCGCGCTCTCGGCGCTGCTCGCAAGAAGGCTCTCCCTTCGTATCGTGCGCCCGCTCAACGCGCTTGACCTCGAAAGTCCGCTTGAAAACGACGCGTACGAGGAGCTTTCGCCTCTCCTCACGCGCATCGAGCGCCAGAGGAGGCAGATTAAAAGCCAGCTCGACGAGCTTCGCTGGAAAAAGGACGAATTCGCGGCCATCACGCAGCACATGAACGAAGGGCTCATCCTCATCAACGAGGATAACGTCGTATTGAGTATGAACCCCGCGGCCGCCCGGCTGTTCCAGGCGGGGGAGGAATGTCTGGGTAAGGATATGCTCGCCATCGACAGGAGCCTCGCCGTGCAGGAGCTCATAAACGAGGCGCGGCGAAACGGGCATGCGGAGCGCGTCGTCGCGATCGATAAAGAGGAGTACCAGCTCAATGCGAGCACGGTCGTATCGGGCGGCAGAGCCGCTGGCGTCGCGCTCTTGGCCTTCAACATCACCGAAAAGGCGCGCGCGGAACAGATGCGCAGGGAATTTTCCGCCAACGTCTCACACGAGCTTAAAACGCCGCTGCACGCGATCATGGGTTCTGCGGAGCTGATAGAAAACGGCATGGCGAAAAGCGAGGATATCCCGCGCTTTGCAAAGCGCATCCGCGTCGAAGCCGGGCGGCTCGTGGCGCTCATCGACGATATTATCCGCCTCTCGCAGCTCGACGAGGGCGCCGCGTTCCCCCGCGAGGAGGTGGACCTCAAAGCGCTCGCGGGTGAGGCCATCCAGGCGCTTGAAGAAGCGGCGGCGAACCGCGGCGTACAGGTTTCCCTCTCCGGCGAAAACGCGCGGATAACCGGCGCGAGGAGGCTTCTTTACGAAATCGTCTATAACCTTATCGATAACGCCGTCAAGTATAACGTGCAGGGCGGCCGCGTCGAGG
>DATMYG010000184.1:0-5648 GCA_035561055.1 Clostridia bacterium
CATAGCAACACCTCGTTCCCAGTATTTCCGTTCCTGTCGATTCTACCTATGGGAGAGGGAAAACGCAACATACGCGTCGTGGAATCCGTCTACGCGGCGTAGAGCGCGCGGAATTCGCCGGAGGATACGGTCGCTTCCGGCGGACTTTTCTGGTATAATACCGCTTAATTTTAAAGGGGCTTAATATGGAAGCTATTTCTATCCGTATGGCGCGGGAAGGGGACGCGGCGGCGCTGCTCGCGATCTACGCGCCGTACGTGCGCGAAACGGCGATCTCCTTCGAATACGCGGCGCCCTCGCCCGAAGAGTTCGCGCGGCGCATCCGCGAAACGCTCAAAAGCTACCCCTGGCTCGTCGCCGAGGAAAACGGCCGCCCCGTCGGCTACGCGTACGCGTCCGCCTTCAACGCGCGCGCCGCGTACCAATGGACGGCGGAAACGAGCATTTACGTCGAAAAGGAGCTTCGCGGGCGCGGCATCGGCGGAAAGCTCTACGCCGCGCTAGAGGCGCTTCTCAAAAAACAGAACATACTGACCCTTACGGCGCACATCTCCTGCGAATGCGGGGAGGAAACCGGGAAGAACGCGAGCGTCGCCTTCCACGCGCGCATGGGATACCGCATGAGCGGGCGTTTTGAGAAGTGCGGCTACAAGCACGGCGCGTGGCGGGACGTGGTATGGATGCAGAAGTTCTTGGGGAAGCATCCCGCGCGGCCCGAGGAGATGAGGCCGATCGGGGAGATCGGCGGGTAACGGCTAAACGCAAAAATACGGCTGACATAAACGGCTTCCGTCGAAAAGGAGGCCGTTTTTGCAGAATTTTGTCCTTGATGCCGGGGCGCATTCATGCAATAATCAAATTGGAAAAATCTGCATTCAGTTCAAAGGAGGCAGCCGTTATGACGATGCTCAGGCCGGTCCGCCCGCGGCGCGCCGCGCTTGCCGTCCTGCTTGGGATGGCGCTTTTATGCGCGGGCTGTCAGCCCGATTCGCGTTCATCCGAAGAATCATATAATACGATGAGGCTCCTGCCGTCGCCTTCCGCATCGCTTCCCGCCGCGACGCCGGAGGAAACCGCGACGCCGGAGGAAACCGCGACGCCCGCGCCGGAAGGGACGGATACGCCGTATATCAATGAAGAGGATGGAAACTCGGAAAATCCCTTTGTAGGCATGTGGTATGACAGGGACGGGCGGATGGGTACGCTGAGCTTCGATAACGGCGGCAATGTCGAGTATTACAGTGTGGCCGATGACGCAACGTTCTACGGCACGTACGAATATGATTACGACGTGGGGGACGGGACCATTTTCATCGATATTGATGGCGAGCAAAAAACGTGGTGGATATTGGAGAACATAATATCGGGCACGGCGTATCTGGAAGTATATACCGACTTTGACGGAGAAGCAGCCGTATTTACCCGCGATTATACGGAACAGAACGCGTAACAACGAAAAGAAAATACGGGGGAACGGAGCCTGAAGGGGTGCGCAGGCAGAACCTTCGCCATCTGTTTGAATTAAAGTGATGTATGCTCAGAGCATCTCCGAGGATGTAACTTAAGCTGGCGGCTGATGCAAAAGGCCACTGCACATAACAGGAGGATTAATTCATGAAAAGAGGCAATTGGACAAGGGCTCTGACCATGGGCGCGGCCCTGTGGCTTGCCGCGGCGCTTCTGCTGGGCGGATGCCGTACAGTGGGCGATGAGAAGTCCGGGAACGAACCCGCGGAGAGCGCACAGGGAGCGGAGCCGTCCGGCGAATCCACGGGCGACGTGGAAGCGAACAAACCGGATGCGGGCGCGGCCAACATCCGGGGAAACAGCCCGGGGAATCTGCTCAACGGGGGAGTCGCGGCCGGACAAGGGGACTGGATTTATTTTAGAGGCAGCGACGGAATCTATAAAATGAAGTCGGACGGCAGCAAGATCGATAGGATATGCGACGCGAAAAAAGCATCCTACATCAACGTATCGGGAGAATGGCTGTATTACTGGATCGACAACACCGGCACATATAAAATAAAAACCAACGGCAAGGATCAAACGCTGCTGTTTGAAAAGAATGGGGAGAATCTGAGCGTAATAGGGGATTGGATTTATGCTTTCGACGCGGACGACGACGGCGTAAGCAGGTTCCGCGGCGTGACTAAGGACGGTACGGATTCCTTTAAAGCGAGCGCGGAAAAACTGACCGTCGGTTACGGCATGAATATGCTGATCGGCGAGGATGTGGTCATCGGGGAAAAACTGTCGGCCGATACCCCGACGGATATCTATCTCTATAAAAAAGACGGCTCCTTCTTGAGCGTTGACAACGATATTCTTCAAGGCGAATACAATAACGCGCGCTACGGCATCGTGGGCATACGGGACAGTTGGATTTATGTTGCGGTTTCCGGCACGTATTCGCAAGGGCTGGACGTTGTCACAAACTATGAGCTCGTCAGGATCGCTATGGATGGAAGCATTGCCGAAGCATTCAGGGAACTGACTAAAATCGAGTACGATTATCTGAACAAGGCGAACGTTGCGGACGAGTGGGTTTATTACGCCAATCCTGAAGATGACGATTCCATATACCGGGAACGCCTCCAGGGCCAGGAAAAAACGAAAGTGGGCGACGATGCCGCTTCGAACATCAACGTTGTGGGCGACTGGATCTTCTACAAATGCACCGAGGACAGCCAATGGTATCGAATCAGGACGGACGGCACGGAGAGAACGCCGCTGGAATAAGCATGCCGGCGCCATAAACCGGGGAAGCGGAAAGATCCGTTATGGGAACGCCGCTCCTCCCTCCGCCATCGCCCCTCAACCGCCGCCCGGCTCCCGCCGTGCGGCGTTTCTTTCCATAATCACGTTCGCGACGAGCCCCGCGGCCACGAGAAGTCCGCCCGCGAGCAGGCGCGGCGTGAACGCGCCGAGGAAGAGCGCGTCGATAAGAAGCCCCGCGAACACCTGGCCTATGAACAGGAACAGCGACAGGCTGAACGCGGACACGCGCGTCACCGTGAAGTTGAGGATCAGCACCACGCACGCGCCCACGATTCCGCCGAGGTACATCCAGATTTTCGGCGAGAATGCGAAAGCCGTAAACGCGGGTTCCCCCCGGCCGAGAAGCAGGCAGACGGGCAGCGCCGTCGCGAGGCCTACGAGGTAGTTGAAAAAAGTGCCCGCGCGAAGGCTCGTGCGCTCCGCAAGGCGCGCGTTGAGCGTGCGCGCGACGATCAACAGCACGCCCGCGAGCAGGGAAACGAACACGGCGACGGCGTCGAACGTATCCGTCATGACGGCGATGCCCGCGAGCGTCAGCGCGAGGCCGAAAAGCTTTTTCGCGCCGAACGCGCGTTTGGGCATGCCCATCAGGCCATACTTGTCCATGGCGATGCCCGCGACGCTCTGCGCGAACAGCCCCAGCGCCAGCATGGAGGACACGCTGATGCGCGCGAAGGCAACGTTATTGCAGATGGTGAGCGGCACGCCCAGCGCGCCGCCCAGATACAGGTAAAACGGAACGCCCCGGTGAAAGAGCTTACCCTTTTGCAAAAGGCACAGGGGCAAGATGAAGATCAGCCCTGCGAGGTGGATTATCGCGGTCGCGGAGTAGACGCCGTAGTGCGTCGAGAGCGCGCCGTTGAGCGCGACCATGCCGGCGATCAGCGCGCCGCCCAGAAGTGCCAGTATGGCGTACAAGACCCCACCTCCCTACCGACCCATTCTATAGGAGTGCGCGCCTTTTGGCAATCGCCAATCGTCGCGCCGCATGAAAAACGGCTTGCGCACGAAGCGCAAGCCGTTTGACCGTAATACGATTGCCTATGCGATTACTGAATGATCTTGATGCCGCCAATCAGGGGCAGGGGTTTCATTTCGCCCTTGCAGACAGCGACGAGCGAGATGATCCAGAACACGAACACGACGAGGCCGAGCAGCCCGCCGATGATGGCGATAACCCAGAAAATCGAGGAGAAAATGCTGATGGCAACGCCCGCCAGCAGCAGGAGAAGCGACTGGTTCGCCCAGAACCGGTCGAACTCCGTCTTGTTGCCCGTGACGAGCGGCAGGAAGAACAGAATGGGGAAAATGACCGCGAGGATCGCCATGGTCTTGTCGCCCGTGAAAACGAAGCCGGGCTGCTGTGTCGGCGCCTGCTGGTAACTCTGCTGCTGATAGCCCTGCTGCTGGTAGCTGCCCTGGTTGGCGTTGGCCTGATACTCCTGCTGGGGAGCCTGCCCGGCGGGCGCGCCGCACGAGGGACAAAACCTTACGCCCTCGTCATACTGCTGGCCGCATTTGGTGCAAATAGGCATGTCGGAACCCTCCTAAAGAATTTTGAATGTTTGCATATGATGCGCTTTCATTATACACGCGCCCGGCGAAAACCACAAGGCGCGGCATCGCCGGACGCGCGAGAAATTCTAACTAATGAGCGCGTAGTATCATCAAAAAACGCGCGGCCGCCCCGGCCGGAACCTCAGGTGCTGCTGCGCGGCGTGTAGTACTTGTCGCTCATGTAGCAGGAGGAGAAGCGGGAGGCCGTCTTGTTCCCCTTGCAGACGGCGATGGTCAGGTCGATCGTGTACCATTTTTCGGTCTTGGAATCATACGCGCTATTCCACGCGTGGTAGCCGTTGATCTTGGTGCTGTATCCCTTGACGAGCTTGCACGGGATGCCCTGGCTGCGGCACATCGCCGCGAACAGGGAGGAAAAGTCGTAACAGACGCCCTTTCTGTTGGAGAGGATGTTCACGGGGCTGGGCGTGTAGCTCGTAATCTGGCCGGAAATGACCTTGTTGGCGAAATCGTAATCGTACTTGAAGTTCTTGGCGATATAGTTGTAGATGGCCAATATCTTCGCCTGGTCGGTCTTGAGGTCCTTGCACAGGGCCGCCGCCTTTTTAACGACGGAATCGTTGGAGCCAAAGGAGATTTCCGTTACGCTCGCGAGGTATTGCGGGTAATTCGACGCGGCCGCCCCCGTAAGCCCCGTCGCGTACGCGCCCGCGGGCGCCGAGCCGCCGATGACGGCCGAGAAGGTGACCTGCGTGACGGTTACGTAGCTTGTGCCAACCTTCTTAAACAGCGCCGCCGTGTAGCTGCCGCTGCCCCCGGTAAGCTCGAGCGTGAAGGTCTTGCCCATCGTGTAGTCGTAGTAGGACCAGCCTCCGCCGTTGAAGCGCAGCCCGACCTTCATCTGGGCCGAGGTGCCGTCGCTGTACTGGAGCGTGACGTAGCCCTGCGACGCTGTGGATGTGTCGATGGTGTTCCCGCTTTCGCCCTGGAGGGAGGAGCCGGAGGCCGTCATGAGGCCGCCCGCGGCCGCCGGGGACGCGAAGGCGGTCAGAAGAAAAATCAACGCGACGGCGAGCGCGCCAAGCCTGAGTTTCTTTTTCATGGGTGCTGTCCTTTCTCCGCTATCGCCTCGCGGCGCTGCGTGCCCCGGCGCTTTCGCGCCGCCTCCTGAGAATCAACGGGAACGCGTCCGCCCCCTTGCAGGAACGCAAAAAAACCTCGGTTCGGCAACTGGCTGCCATGCGCTTTCGCGTGTAGGCCCTGTAGCTTTGCGGCCCCGCCTTTCGACGGGTGTGCCGGTTCGTCGGGATTCTTCCGAGCGGACGATTCTATTGTGGTTACATTATAAT
>DATMYG010000185.1:0-7745 GCA_035561055.1 Clostridia bacterium
CTTTTGTCGGAAGGTTCGCCCTCGGCCGTGAGAAAAGAGGTCGCATAGGCTGCGGTACCGCCGGTGGAGACGGTTTTTCGCGTGAAGCCATATCCGTTGGGATATTCGATCGCGAGCACGCCGTCCGCCGTGAAGGCGTAGCGGTACACGTCGCCTTCAACGTTCACGGTGCCGTTTTGCGTATCGACGAGGGCGCGTTTTCCTCCGATTTCCAGCTCGATGTCCTTCGCAGGTTTTTGCGCCGCGCAGCCGGAAACTGCCAGCGCGAGCGCAAGCGTTATCATGACAATGGCGATCAGACGTTTCATATCAAACCCCCGTTTGGCAAAGCGTATTCGATCAACCGGATTGTACCAAGTCCCCGCATAAAATGCAAATGCGCAAAAGGGCTTCAGGAAATAATATACTCATGTGCGCGCGGGCGCTTTCATTGACATGCGCGCGCACACATGTTATAGTTTTAACAAGCGCGAAACTGCTCGCGTTTATTGTTGTGCGTATATCCGGGCGTTCCGGAAATCACACCAGAAAGGATTCGCAAACCATGGTAACTTTGAAAATCGACGGCAAGACGGTTCAGGCCGAGCCCAACACGACGGTGCTCGAGGCCTGCATCGCGCAGGGAATCCGCATTCCCACGCTATGCAACCTCAAGGACATCAACAACATCGGCGCGTGCCGCATGTGCCTCGTGGAGGAAGTCAAGACCGGCAAGCTCCAGGCTTCGTGCGTTCTCCCCGTGAGCGAGGGCCTCGAACTCAGGACCAACTCGTCCAAGGTGCTTGAAGCGCGCCGCGCCGTGCTCGAGCTTATCCTCTCCGACCATGACCGTTCCTGCCTTACCTGCAAGCGCAACCAGAGCTGCGAGCTGCAGTCCCTTGCCAACGAGCTTGGCATCGAGGACATCGAGTTCGACGGCGAGCGTATTGTAAAGACCATCGACGAGCTCTCCCCGAGCGTCGTTCGCGATAACAACAAGTGCATCCTCTGCCGCCGCTGCGTCGCCGCGTGCGACAGCGTGCAGGGCGTTTACGCCATCGGCATGCAGAACCGCGGTTTTCGGACGCAGATCGGCTCCGAATTCGGCAAGAGCCTTGGCGACATCGCCTGCATTAATTGCGGCCAGTGCATCGCCGCGTGCCCCACGGGCGCGCTTACTGAAAAGGATTCCACCAAGGAAGTCTGGGAGGCGCTTGCTGACCCGAAGAAGTTCGTCGTGTTCCAGACCGCGCCTTCCATCCGCGTCGCCATCGGCGAGGAGTTCGGTCTGCCCATCGGCACCCGCTGCACGGGCAAGATGGTCGCCGCCATCCGCCGCCTGGGGGCGGACCGTGTGTTCGACGTGGACTTTGCGGCCGACCTCACCATCATGGAGGAGGGCACGGAGCTGTTGCACCGCATCAAGGAGGGCGGCGTGCTGCCGATGATCACCTCCTGCAGCCCGGGCTGGGTGAAGTTCTGCGAGCATTTCTATCCCGACTTTATCCCGAACCTCTCTTCCTGCAAGAGCCCGAACCAGATGCAGGGCGCTATGACAAAAACCTACTTCGCCGAAAAGCAGGGCCTTGACCCGAAGAACATCTTCGTCGTATCCGTCATGCCCTGCACCGCCAAGAAGTTCGAGATCACGCGGCCTGAGTTTGGGCGCGAGGGCTACCGCGACGTGGACGCCAACCTCACCACGCGCGAGCTTGCCCGCATGATCCACAAGGCCGGCATCGACTTCGTGCATCTGCCCGACGAGGACTTTGACGACGTCCTGGGCGAATCCACCGGCGCGGCCGTCATTTTCGGCGTAACCGGCGGCGTCATGGAAGCGGCGCTGCGCACCGTGGCGGACATCCTCGCGGGCGAGGACCTCGCCTGCATCGAGTACTGCGACGTGCGCGGCCTCGAGGGCATCAAGGAGGCGACGGTCAGCGTCGGGGGTCTCGATATTAAGGTCGCCATCGCCCACGGCACCGGCAACGCGGCGAAGCTGCTCGACGCCATCCGCCGCGGCGAGAAGACCTATCACTTCATCGAGGTCATGGGCTGCCCCGGCGGCTGCGTAACCGGAGGCGGCCAGCCGATCGTGGACGCCCGCACCCGCTACTTCGTCGATCCGCGCGCCGCGCGCGCCAAGGCGACCTACAACGAGGACGAGGCTAAGGTCATCCGCAAGAGCCACCAGAGCCCCGCGATCAAGAAGATCTATGCGGAGTATCTCGGCGAGCCCGGCAGCCACAAGGCGCACGAGCTGCTGCACACGCACTATGTGGACAGGAGCGTCAAGGGCAATTAACATTTGAAATTTGGCAATCAGTACTAAACAGGATTCCCGCCGGAAACGGCGGGAATCTTATTTTTATCGTTATGCATATAAATGAAATTGCCAGTTTTTAGGTGTTGATTGCCCAAAACCGCATTCCCCCCGCATAATCGCACAATTGCAGTACGTTTCCTTCCCGCGCGGTGAGCTTCACGCCTCCGGCGGGGACGAGCGTGTAGTTCTCGGGACGGAAAAAGCCCCTCCCGTCGATTGATCCAAGCGCCGCGAACGCCGCGCCCCACCTGCTTGAAAAGCCGTGGAACGTAAGCTCGGTTTTTCCCTCCGCGCGGCGGACGGAAAAGTCGGCCTCGATGTCCGCGCGGGGCATGGCGGAATACTCGATGCGCATCTCCTCCGCGTCCTTCAACAGGGAGCCCTCGCTGTGCCCCTCGATCAGGCGGCGGCGGAGCATGCCCATCGCGGCGGGGGAGGAATCCACGGCAAGATAGCTTCGCCCAAGCGCGGTCGCGGCGGCGGCGGTCGTCCCGCTGCCGGAAAAGAGGTCCGCCACAAGATCGCCCTCCCGCGAGGAGGCGAGGATCATCCTTTTAAGAAGCGCCGCGGGCTTCTGCGTCGCGAAGCCCGTGCGTTCGGGGTCGCGCTGGTGCATGTGCTCGATGTCGTCCCATACGTCGCTCGGATAAATGGGGGTATCTTCGTAATACGTGTAGGTCCTGCCGCCCGAGCGGATGGAGAAGCACACGCGGCCCTCGGCGTCGACCGTACGCTTCATGTTGTTGCGCTTCTGCGGGCCGCGCGGCATGCCGACGGCCGTTATGTCGAAATAGACCGCGCCCGATTTGCGGTAAAAGAGAATCGTGTCGTGCTTGCGCGAGTAATGCCGAAGGGAGCGCCCGCCGGATTTGTATGTCCACACGATTTCGTTGAGGAAGTTCGCCTCGCCGAAGATATCGTCCATAAGAAGACGCAGCTTCGCGCTCATCCTGTAGTCGATGTGCAGATAGATGGAGCCGTCCGGCGCGAGCATCGCGCGGCAGGCCGTGAGGACCTTTCGCATCAAGCCGAGGTACGCCGCTTCCTCAAGAGTGTCGGAATAGACGGGAACGACCAACTTTTCCTTGCTGCCCGCGGGCTTCACGGTGAAGGTTTCGCCCGTGCCGAAAGGCGGGTCGATGCATACGAGCCGCACCTTTCCGGCGTATTCTTGCGCGAGCGCGCCCGCGAGTTCCTCCGCCCGACCCAGCACGAAGCGGCCGGGGCCTCCCACGGGGTATATCTCGCCCCTTACCGCGAAATCCTGTTCCATACCGGTTCCTCCCTGCGCAAAGAGATGAAAATGCCCCGGGTATTCCCGGGGCATGACTTAATTTTACTCGCTGGCGCGGCGGTAGTGCGCGTTGACCACGTGCGCCTCCATTGCGACCTTGGCCTCCTCCGGCTGGTGCTGCTCGATCGCCTCGAATATCCTTCTGTGCTCGCCAAGGGAGCGCGTGGGGCGCTCAGGCGAGGTGAGGGAGTGGCGGCGTACCTGCCGCGTGTTCTGGTGGAGCTGCGCGAGGATGTGCCGCAGCACGCGGCTGTCGCAGGCGGAGAAGATCACGTCGTGGAACTCCGTGTCGAGCCGGGCGAGGTTGGTGGCGTCATTCTTCCTCGTATACATTTCCATGAGCTCGATGACTTCCGTCAGCCGCGCGAGGCTTTTCTGGTCGATGCGCTCCGCCGCCCAGTACGCCGCCTGTCCTTCGATGAGGTGGCGTATGGTAAAAATATCGTCGATGTCGTGGCTCGTCATGCCCTGTACCATCACCCCGCGGTTGGGGATGCTTACGACGAGGTCCTCGAGCTCAAGCTGCTTGAGCGCCTCCCTGATGGGCGTGCGGCTGACGTCGAGCTCCTCGGCGAGCTTGGTTTCGACGAGATAGTCGCCGTTCTGGTACCGACCTTCGATGATGTCGTCGCGTATGCGCGCGTAAACCTTCGCGGTCAGCGATTGCTTGTCGTTCGGATCGAAATACATATGAATTCCTCCGTCGATATCGACATTGTATGCGAAATGCAACGTTTGCGCAAGAAAAACATGTATACAATCCTTCATAAAACCAACAAATTTCCGCGTTTTCACTTCGCCGCGCGCGCACATAATAGCTTTGTCGGAGGATGATTATGAAGCGGATTTTATTCCTGACCGCGGCCCTGATGTGCGTGCTTGCGCTCGCAGGCTGCGAAAGAAAGCAATATTCGACCATCGAGGAGGCCGTGACGGACGGCGCGGTACTGGGCGAGCATATCGTCATCGACGGCGTGGATGTTTCAGGCATGAGCGTGCTCGAGGCGCGCAAGCTGCTCGTGGGCACGCAGAGGGCGCACGTGGCGGAAATCTCCTACATCGTGCGCGCGGGCGGAGAAAGCGTGAGGATCGAGGGCGGCGCGCTGGGCATCGCCTTCAATACGGACGACGTGCTCCTGAGCGCGGCGGCGCTGCCGAAAAAGTCTTCGCTGCGCGACGGCATAAGGGAACTGAGAACGAGCGTTTCCATCAATTCGGCGAGCATTGCCCAAAAGGCGGGCGAGGCTGCGCTTTCCCTCAACCGCATGCCGACGAACGCCGAGGCCTTCTTCGATAAAACCGCGGAAATGGGCTTTTCATACATGAGCGAGCGGGAGGGTCTCGAGGTGGACGCAAAACAGCTTGCACTCTGGCTCACCGAGAAGGCGCTTGCCCTAGAGGGGGGCGCGGTCGAGGCGGAAGCGAGCGACATCCCCGCGGACTACACCCTGGAGGACGCGCAGAACGATACGCAGCTCATTTCCGAGTTTACAACTTCTTTCAAAGGCGCGACCTACTCCAAGGCCAACCGCGTCTTCAACATCGCCAAGGCGGCGGCGCTCATCGACGGCGCGTCGGTAGAGCCTGGGGCGGAGTTCAGCATCAATGAGGTACTGGGTCCACGCAGGGGCGAGTTTGGCTGGATGATCGCCACGGGCATCAAGTACGGCGCATACGTGCAGGAATACGGCGGGGGCGTGTGCCAGGTTTCGACCACGCTCTACAACGCGGCGCTCATGGCCGATCTCACCATTACCGAGCGCAGCCACCATTCCTGGCCCCTGGGCTATGTGGCCATCGGGCGGGATGCGACCATCAGCACGGACGGACCCGACCTTCGCTTCGTCAACAACACCGGCGCGCGCATTTACATCCGCGCATCGACGGATGAGGAGGAAAAAACCGTAACCGTGCGCATCTACGGAAGGCCGCTCCCGGACGGGATCACCATACGCGTCACGAGCAAGAAGACCGGCACGCTGGAGGATCTCGGCACCGAGGTCATGGTCGACCCTGTGCTCGCGTCGGGAGAGGTGAACGTCGTGCGCGAATCGCGCATCGGCGTGACGTCGGAAACCTATAAGGAATACTACGCGGCGGACGGCAGCCTGTTGAAAAAGGAGATCGTTAGCCGCGATAAATACCGCTCGATCAAAGGCCTGATGTACATCGGCCCCGCGGCGGAAACGCCGGGGATTACGCCGGGAGGGTCTCCCACGCCGACGCAGTCAATCCCCGGCGAAACCGAGGATCCGGAGCAGTGGAATTAAAAGAGCGGCTCATACCACTTCAGCCCATCGGCAGCTTTGCCGATGGGCTGAAAGTTATATGGCCGCTTTTAGGACTCTATTATTCTTCTTCGTTGAGGAACGCGTAAAATTCCAGTTCCTTCGGCGCGTCCGCTTCGGCATAGCGCCCCACGGGCTGCGCGTAGACGGTGTATTCCTCCCTGCCGTCGAGGGAGAACGCCCTGTCGCACTCTGCCTGCGCGAACGCGCCGATGCCGCACGTGCCAAGGTTCAGCGCCTCCGTCGCCTGGTAGAGCGCCTGCCCGATGTGGCCGAGGTCGACCATGACGATCCTGTGCGCATAGATGCCGTAGCGCCACTCCGCGCGATAGGGCACGCAGCTATAGAAGAACACGACTGCGGCCTTCGCGGCAAAGTTCTGCTCCAGGAGCATGTTCGATATGGCTTCGTCCCTGTTCTCGACAGGGCCAAGGTATTCGAGCGCGTGCGTCATAGGCAGGTAATGGTACTTGCCCGGCTCGAGGCCCTCCACGGCGTTTACGACGAGGTAAGTTTCAAACGCGTGGCGCGCGCCGCCCGAGGGAACGGTGCGCAGCGTCGCGTAGTTTTTGCCGCGTATGGACTGCACGCCCTGCGTCGCCCAGAGAAGGAAGGATAGCTCAAGAAGGTCGATTCCCTCGCCCGTGTAGATGCGCCGCGTGCGGCGCGCATTGACGAGCGACGCGTAATTTAAATTGAGCTTGAGCGCTTCGAAGCCGTGCGGCAGGCGGATGGCGTTTCCGACTGCCGCTTCCCTGACGAGGGGCGGCTGGGGCAGCCGCTGCTGCTGGTCGGAGACAAAATCGTCCTCATCGTCCATTTCGCACTTGGTGAACGCGCGGCCGAACGCGATGCGGCGCTCGATTTCTTTTTGATCCATGTTAAAAATCCTCCGGATGAAGTTTGGTGTACGGGCAGATACAGCACAGCCATATCCAGCAGAGCGCGACGCCTGCCGCGAAGCCGAACGCAAGCACCGGCCCCGACTTGATGCCGGCAAAGGCGTAGCCGCCCGCGAGGTTGAAGGCGAGGTGCACGGCGATGGTCGCGCGCGTGGAAAGCGTCCTTTCGAACACGGCCGCCATCGCGAGCCCCACGGCGAACGCGTAGCAGACCCAGATGAGCTGCTGGTGTAAAAGGCCGAAGATTAGCGAGGAGATCAGCGCGGCGGCTATGGAAGGCATGGCGCGCCTCAGGCGCGTGTAAACAAGGCCGCGGAAGAACACTTCCTCTGCGATGGGCGCGACGAGTATGGAGGCGATAATCGCGAGCGCGCCCGTGCCGCCGAGCATGGCTGACTGCGATTCATATTGCTCCCATACGCTTTCGGGGATGGGCAGCAGGTCGAGCATGGTACCGATGAAGCCGGCAAGGCACGCGCCGCCGAGTACGAGCGGAACGATTGCCAGATTGGGGAAGCCCTTCTTCAGGTGCGTTTCGCGCCAGACGTTGCGTCCGCGCGCTGCGAAGAACACCGCGACGAGGCCGAGGACGATCACATCCGAGATAAGCGCGATGACGAGGGCTTTCTCCATCAGGAAATCCGCCATGCTCCGCATGAGCGCGTCCATGTCGATCATGGAGTTATCGAAGATGTAAGGCAGCGCGGCGTGTACGCCGGCCACGAACGCGTAGACCATGCCTACGGCGAACTGCACGCCCAGGAAAAGCAACGTGTAGCAGGCGGCTTTGCCCAGCGCGACGAATATCTTCTTCACCATAAAATCTCCTCCTCAACCGAGCGTCGTTCTATATTATTCTAGCATAGATTGAACCAAATGCAAAACGGTAAGGTTGTTGTTGCATTCTGATGATATTGTGGTATAATCGCTCACGAAAGCGGGCGAATGTCCGCCGG
>DATMYG010000186.1:0-2207 GCA_035561055.1 Clostridia bacterium
GGGCGGGATCTGCGGCTCCGTCTCGACGCCGTCGTTGAGGCGCATGTATGCCGTGAGCCAATCGACGCCTTTCCACAGCCTTGGGTCGTCCACATAGCCGAAGCGGATGAGGCTCCACACCATGTTGCCGGTCAGGCAGGGAATGACTTCGCTCGCCATTCCGCCGCCCGTTTTTGCGGAGGTTGCCTGAGAAAAACCGCCCTGCAGCGCCTCTTGCGCATGCTTGAGCAGGTATTCGCACTGCTCCCTGATCTGTGGGACCGGTTCCGCCCCCAATTCCGCAAGCGCGATGAGCGACCAGACGAGCCCCCTGTACTTGTTCGTGTAGAAGCGCGGATACGCGGCGAGATACTCCGCCTCCCGCTGCTTTGTAAGGATCTCCGGCACAGCGCCCTTTTCCATGATTTCGCTCTTCGCTTCGATTACTTCGGGATCGTCCTCGGGCTTATCGAATAGGTCCCTGAGCGCGAAGTATCGCACGGAGGGATTCTCCTCCTCGAGCAGCCATTCCGTCGGGTCCGCGCGCAGCAGCGTTTTCCATGCGTCCATAACCATCCTCCTTTCGTCGATCGGATCTGCCGCGCTTCGCAGCGGCGCCTTTCATTTTCTGGGGAAAGCCGCGCCCTTAGAACGGCCTCTTCCCCGCGAGCCAGCCCTGTGCCTCCCAATGGGTGCGGTCGGTCGGGTTCCAGTCGTTGCCGCGCTGCATGCCCGCCATCATCGAGAAAAAGACGCTGCGAAGCGGCGGGTTCGGCCGCTTCCCGGCGCGCGCGACCGCGCGCGCGATGCGCCGGGCGAGGGCTTTCGCTTGTCCGCGTATTTTCGCCTGCGTCTTTTCGGAAACATCGCTCCATTTCATGGCCGCGACGGGCTGCGCGAAGGTAAAGACCTTTTTCATGCCCCAGTAGGAGAGGCTGTCCTTCATCGTTTTGGTCGTATGGCCAAGGCCCATCCCCGCGGCCGTGGCGACCGTGAGGCCGATCTTGCGGAACACCGCCGGGTTCGGCCTGTGGCTCATCCACATATAGCACAGGTGGTCGAGCAGCGTCTTCATTTGACCTGAGACATCGAAGGCGTACACGGGGGACGCCAGCACCACGAGGTCGGCCGCCTCGATCGCACGGACGATGGGCCGTATGCTTTCGGCGTCGGGACAGGTCCCCTCACCGTTGTAGATGCATGAGAAGCAGCCGCGGCAGAACTGCGGCATGTCCCGCGGCAAAAAGAATTCCACAACCTCGTTTTCTTTATTTTTGTCGAGCTTCGCGAGTTCTTGCACGATCGCGTCCGCGCAATGCCAGGTGCTGCCATGCCGCAGGTTTCCGTTGATAAGGGTGATTTTCATGCGTGTTCTCCTTTTCTCGGCGCCTTCGTACCGTATGTTTGGCTGAAATGTTTGATATGCATGAGAAACAGCTCCCGCGCCTTAGCAAGGCCTTCCTCGTTGCCGTCGTATTTATAAAAGATCAGAAAGATCGGGGAGAAAAACGCCAGCGCCATCATGGCGGGGTCCCCTTGGGCAAAGAGTCCTTCTTCCATCAGCGCACCGAAGAGCTGCGCCTGATAATCGAGGCTGTCCTCGAATGAAATCTTGCGAAAAAGCGCCGCGACCTCCGCGCTGCCGTACTGCTCTATGGTGAGCATGCGGCGCAGCTTCACGTTGACTTCGTCCGTCATGTATTGCTCGAAGACCGCAAGGGCGAGGGAGGCGAACTGCTCGCCCGTCATGCCTCGGTAAAAGGCACGCGCGCGCTCGTCCACGGTGAAGCGGCCGTCCTCCCCGGCAAAAACCATGCCGCTGAAAAACGAATCCCAGCGGTTTGAATATTCGGCGAGGATGGAGTCGAATATCGCGCGCTTGTTCTGAAAATGATTGTAAATCGAGGACTCCTTGATGCCCACAGCGCGGGCGATATCCCGCACGGAGACCGGCTCGTACCCTTTCCTGGAGAAGAGGTCGAGCGCCTGGGTCATGATTTTATCCCGCGTCGTCATTGTACGCCCCCTGCTAACAACTGTTAGTATTATAATAACGAACATTCGTTAGTCTGTCAACAGATAAAAAAACAGCCCGTGCGATTTTTTTCCGCGGGCGGATGGATGCACGAACAGGCATTGACGCGGGGGGCGGTCATATTGTAAAATAAACTCAAATACGCCAGATTAGACGAGTGAAATATTTACCTCTAATACTATTATATCATACC
>DATMYG010000187.1:0-9273 GCA_035561055.1 Clostridia bacterium
CACACGACCTCGTGGGGCACCTCGACCCGCATGATCGGCGGCATCATCATGGTGCACGGCGACGACAGGGGCCTGATGCTGCCCCCGCGCGTCGCGCCCACGCAGGCTGTCATACTGCCCATTGCCCAGCACAAAGAGGGCGTGCTCGACAAGGCGTATGAACTGAAGCGTTTGCTCGCGGACGCAGGCATCCGTGTGGAGCTAGACGACAGCGACAACAGCGCGGGCTGGAAGTTCAACGAGTGGGAGATGAAGGGCGTCCCCGTGCGCCTCGAGGTCGGCCCCAAGGACATCGAAAAGAATCAGGTCGTTCTTGTGCGCCGCGATAGCCACGAGAAAGCTTTCGTGCCCATGGATGGGCTTGCGAACGCGGTCAAAGCGCTTCTCGATGACGTGCATAAGGGCATGCTCGCGCGCGCGCTGGCCTTCCGCGAGGAAAAGACCGTGAATGCGACAGATTTCGAGCAGTTGAAGGCGGGCGTGAATAACGGCTTCGTGCGCGCCATGTGGTGCGGCGAGCGTGCCTGCGAGGACGAGATCAAGGCCAAGACCGGCGCCACCACGCGCTGCATGCCCCTTGAGCACGACGAGGAAATGGAGCATGAGCTCGGGTGCGCCTGCGTGCACTGCGGCAAGCCCGCCAAGACCATGATGCACTTCGCGAAGGCGTACTGAAACAATTGAATATGAACAATCGCTGAAATTCGAGCGGCTTCCGTTTTAATGAGCGGAAGCCGTTTTTCATCCGCTTGTGTCCATTGTCAATTTGCCCGGGTTAATCTATACTACATGCAGGAACATAAAGGAGGTCATCCTATGAAAGTCATCCTGATCAACGGCAGCCCGAACGAGTACGGCTGCACCTATACGGCGATGGCAGAGATCGCTAAAACCCTCGGGCAGAACGGGATTGAATCGGAAATCATCCATATCGGCAAGCGGCCCATCCGCGGTTGCCAGGACTGCGAGGTCTGCGGCGGGGATCACTGCGTCTTCAACGACGATGTCGTCAACCTCGTGGTCGAACGCATGCGCAAGGCGGATGGCCTCGTCGTGGGCAGCCCGGTCTACTACGCCTCCGCAAACGGCAGCGTCATCAGCCTGCTTGACCGGGCCTTCGGCGTGGGGGGTTGCTTCGCGCACAAGCCCGCGGCGGCGATCGCCTCCGCGCGGCGCGCGGGCACCACCGCCACCATAGACGAGCTCAACAAATACTTCCTTATCGCCCAGATGCCCGTCGTCTCCTCGACCTATTGGCCCATGGTACACGGCAACACGCCCGAGGAGGTCTTGAAGGACGAGGAAGGCATGCAGACCATGCGCAACCTCGCCCGGAACATGGTGTGGCTCTTACGATCCATCGAGGCAGCGAAAAAGGCGGGCATCGAGCCGCCCGTGGCCGAGCGGGATTATCGCACGAACTTCATCCGGTAAGCGCCCGAGCGGGAACGAAGCGCGCAATGCAGTACGGACACGGTCGCAAGGCCGTGGCCGTACTTCTTTTTCCGATATTTCACGCGGACATTCGCCTGTTTCCCATCCGGAGGCGTGGACGCATAGAATGGCGTATGAGGAGGTGAGATTATGCCGAAAAATTCGTACCGGAAGTTTCTCCCGAGGTTTGGCCAGATCTTGGGTCCGCCGAAGCCTGCGGGTTCACAGAAGCCTACGGGTTCACAGAAGCCTACGGGTTCACAGACGCCTGCGGGTACGCCGAAGCCTGCGGGCACGCCGAAACCGCCGGAGCCGCCTAAGACCACGGGCTCGCAAAAACCCCAGGGTTCGCAAAAGTCCCAGGTCCCGCCGAGGTCCCCGGGCACGCAGAAGAAACCGAGATCGTGACGCTTTGTCAGGCCCCGGGCCGACGGGAGCCCGCCGTTTCCCTGCGCCGCAGGGTCTTCAAGTACGCCTTGCGCTCCCCGCTCACACGGTAGCTCTCCACGGCCTTCTGGATGGATTTGTTGTGTACCCATTTGGTGAGGACGTTGCCCTCCAGCACGGGCAGCGTCCTTTCGTATTGATAGATCAGCGCATAGCTCACATACCACGCGACGGCCATATTGACGTAGTACTCGTCCGTCGGCAGTTCCGCCGCACGGTACAGCATAGCGGGGTCGAAGGCTTCGTCGCCGAGGAAAAAGGCGAGCAGCGTCACCAGCGCGAAGCGCACCGTATAGGTTTTGCCGCCCCTGAGCCACTCCGATATGCGCGCGGAAACCTCGGGAAGATGCTCCCCAAACGCCTTGGGCGGCAGCGCGTCGCATACGGCCCAGTTGTCCACATGGGGAAGGAATTCCTCCACACGGCGCAAGAGTTCAGGAAAATCCAGCTTGAGCCTGCCTATGAGCGAGGCGTGCAGCAGGTTCTCCTCCAGATAGACGTGCGGGAGCGCGCCGAGGAACGCTTCCGCCTCGCCTGCTTTGATCATTTCCGCCGAGAGCTTGCCAAGCCGAGGCGCGCGCACGCCGATGACGAGCGAGGGCTCGAGGGTCGGTATGAGCCTGCGCATGAAGTCGGCATACTTCTCATCCCTGAGGGCAAACAGCTTTTCCCGCGTTGCTTCCATAGTGGAATTATACAGTGCGTTCACATTTTCTTCAAGCCTATGCCATGAGCGCGGCGGCGCGGTGTGGTATCATCGGGTTATTACGGATACGGCGGAGGGCTTTTGCCGATGCAATTCCTGTACTGGATCGCGGCCGTGCTGGGCGGCTATCTGATCGGTTCCGCGAACTTCGCGATCATCATCACCAAGTGCTTTCTGCACAAGGATGTGCGGGAACATGGCAGCGGCAACGCTGGCACCGCCAACGTGGCGCGCGTGTTCGGGCCTTGGATCGGCATTGCGACGCTCGCGGGAGACGTTGTTAAAGCGATTGCGGCCATGTGGCTGGGCCTCATGCTGCTCTCCGTTAACGGCATGTGCGTGGCCGGGGCCGCCTGTGTGATTGGGCATTGCTTCCCGGCGTATTTCGGCCTGCGCGGCGGCAAAGGCGTCGCCGTGACGGCGGGCGTCGCGCTTATGCTCGATTGGAGGGTCTTCCTCGTCCTGCTCGCGGTGTACGCGGCAAGCGCCCTACTTGCGAAAAAGGCTTCGATTTCCTCCCTCGTCGCGACGGCGGCGCTGCCAATCGTCATGCTTCTCTGGGGCGGCTTTCCCGCGGCGGAGCTGATCCTCGCGGCGTTCTCGGCACTCCTCGTGTGGATTATGCACCGGGAGAATATAAAACGCCTTCTCCGCGGGGAAGAAGGCAGATTTACATTCGGAAAGCGGAAGGAATAACGGTCTGAAAAAATTCCGGGATTGATTAAAAAGCGGCGTGGCCGCTTTTTTTAATGGCCAAGCGTTACAGCTGTATGTTGTAAACCTCCATCACATGTTTCCTCCCCGGGAGCATGATCGCGAACGCAAACACCGTGCCGATAAGGCCGAGCACACAGATGACGTTGCGTATGGGGAACCGGTCGCCTAAGGCCCCTGCGATGAGCGAGCCCGCTATGCCTCCCAAGGTAGTGAGCATCTGGAAGGTGCCGTTGAACCGGCCGCGCAACTCGTTGGGCACGCGGCTCTGCGTGGAGGAGATGCGGATGTTGTATGAGGTGACGCTTAACAGGCCTGAAACGAACATCAGCCCCATCATCAGCGCGACGGGCAGGAACAGATACGTGGATTCGATCAGGCTGATCGCCACATACACGCAGAACGCGATGATGAACTTGAGGTGCGTCGGGTATCGGTGGTGATAATGTACGAACCCGCCGATCATGCGGCCGGCGACCGAAAACGCCATCACATAGGTATAAATCGAAACGCCCAGCCCCTCGGTCGCTTTGAAATAGGGCAACACCAGCGTGCCCGTGCCGTTGAAGATCAGGGTATTCGCCACAAAATACGCAGTGATGAACAGAAGCCCCTTCTCCCGTTTGAGATAGGCGAGGCCGTCCTTGAAGTCGCCGATATAGCGGCCGAAATCGTAGCTCTTGGGCTCCGCAAGTATGTGCTTCTCCTCGGTTTTGATCTGCGTTTCGGCGATGCCGGCAACAAGGAAGGTCGCCGCGTTGAACAGGAACAGCGGCTCAAGGCCGATGCTCTTATAGCACCACGCCGCCACCGGCACCATGGCGGCCGAGAGGGGATAGATCATGCTCGCGATCGAGTACGCTTTGGAGAAATTGCCCTCGCTGATGAGCGTGGGGTAGAAACTATCGTAGGTAACAAGGTATACGCTGTCGATGGTGCCTATGACGATGCACAAAAACAACATCACCCCGTAGTTGAACCAGCCGAGAGAGAGCGCGCCGAATATGGCAAGATACAGCGCCATTGAAACAAAGTCGAGCGCATAAAGCACCTTTACGCGCGAGAAACGGTCTATATAGGGCCCCGCGAGGGAGGGCATAATGATCTTGGGTAAATTGTACGCTACGGTGAAAATGGCGTAGAGCAGGGTCGAACCGGTGTAGTCGAGCACCAGGAGGCCGATGGCAAAGCCCGCAACGGCGTTGCCGAGCATCGACACCACCGTTGCGAACGTAACAATCGTGAAGTTGCGCGTCCAAAGGGGTTGTTTTGTCATCGTCTCCATTATATACCGAAGTCCAGCGAGATGCTACCGTTGACTGCTTCCACCTTGATGCGGTTGGCCGCGCCGTGTACGATGTGGACTTCCTTGCGGTGTTTCTCCCCATTGATGCGAACCGACCCGGAGATATTCTCGACGTCGATGTCGTACTCCTTGATGGGGAGACCGGTTGAAATGCGCAGCGTGCCGTTGACGGCTTCGGCGGAAATGTCCCCGCGAAGCTCCCCTTCGAGAGTGACGCCGCCGTTGACGGTTTCGCCCTTGCACCTGTTTTTCGCCTGGCAGGAGGTGATGGCGACGCCGCCGTTGACGCTTTCGCCGTGTATCGTGTCCGCAAAGACGCGGCTGATTTCCACCGAGCCGTTTACGGTTTCGCATTTCACAGAGGAAAGCGTGATGTCCTGCACGAGGATCGCGCCGTTCACGCCTTCGATCTCGAAGCTGCGGAATTTTACGTCCGGCACCGTAATGTCGATCCTGCCCGGCCTCCAGCCGCCGATCTGGAACAGCCTGCCGAACTTATGATGCTCCTCGGTGACCTGGAGCACGCCGTTTACGATGGATACGATGGGCTTTATTCGTTCCTCGGGGTAAATGATGTCGATGCGCCACTCCTGTCCCCGGACGACGCTGATGTTGGCGTTGATGACGTCGGCCTTGATCGAATGGAACTCGGACGGATTGCGCTCGTTATAGGAGCCGGTCGCTTCCTTCTTGGTCTGTTCGCCCGTCTGGGCGATGACCTCCCTCGCGAGGGCCTCCGGCGAACCGAGGGAGGAAATGACCTCGGCCTCTTTTTCGGGACCCGCGTCGTCGAAATATTCTTCGTAGTAACGCAGCGCCGCTTCGCGCTCGCTGCGATCGATGCAGGTAAGGCAGCTCTCCAGCCTGTTCATGAATTCTCGCCTGTTCATATCAGAACCCCACCTTTCTCATGTTGAGAGAGTACGCGTCGAAGCAGTTGTTGTAAATCATCTCCGTCGCCGCGCGCGGAGCCGCGTACCCGGTGCGTTTTTCGCGTGTGCGCGCGCCTTCGTCGCCCACCAGGGTGGTAAAGACGATCAATCGATCCCTCATAATCCTTTTCCTCCGAATAAAATGGTTTCCACATTGTTCTTGTATGCGCGCCATTCGCCGCGGTATTCGTCAAGCTTTTTCCTGCCGTTTGCGGTGATGGCGTAATAGCGCCTGAGCCTGCCCGAGTAGGGCTGGTCGTACGTGGAGAGCATCTCGTCCTTCTGCAGCCGCCGCAATACGGGGTACAGCGTGGACTCAGAGATTTCCACCACCTGCTTCACGCTCTGCGTGAGCACGTACCCGTAGGCGTCTTCCCTGTCGAGCACGGCGAGCACGCATGCGTCCAGCAACGCGCTTCCCAGCTGAAACGTCATAAGCACTCCTCCTTTCGTCGTATCATATTATACGGCGTATAATATTGTATGTCAATAGCAACATGGAAAATTCATAAGAAAAAATGTTATCGCCCCGTGCGCAAAAAGATATAATTCGACCGCGATCTGTGTTAAAATAACTACTAAGTCAAAAAAACGAGGAAGCGGGTTCATTGCGCCCCCTATGAGGCATACCAGAATCATCGCAATCGAAGGGATAGACGGCTCCGGCAAAGGCGTGCAGTTCCGGCTGCTCGCGAAGGCGCTGGGCGAGCTTGGCTATACCGTCGCCTGCAGGGACTATCCGATGTACGACACCTTCTTTGGCGCTGAAGTCGGCAAGCTCCTCGCGGGCACAGGCGCGGTCCCGGCGGATCGGGTGGACGGCAAGAGCATGGCGCTCTGGTTCGCGCTCGACCGGTGGGAAAGTTTTCGCAATTATCGGGACGGGGAGACGGATTTCCTCGTCATCAACCGCTTCGTTCTCTCCAATGCCGTATACCAAAGCATACGGGACGTGGACCTCGGCAAGCCGGATATCGTCGACTGGGTGCTCGAGCTCGAGTACAGCCATTTCGGCCTGCCCAGGCCGGACGTGAACCTCGTGCTTTCCGTCATGCCGGAGGCGGCCGAGGAAAACGTGCTCAAGAAGGGTTTTCGCGAATATGTCGGCGCGCGCAGGGATGTTTATGAGGCTTCGCACACCATCCAGTCGCGCGCGATGGAAAAGTACGTCGAAATCGCCGCGCGCTCCCCGGACGTGGAGCTTGTCCCCTGCATGGAGGGGGGCGCTCTATTGCCGGTGGAAACCATTGCGGCGCGCATGCTGGACGCGCTTAAAAAGAGAAACCTGATTTCGCATTTACATATTCAGAATTAAAGGAGTGGAACCATGAGGAGAATAGGCATACTCACCGGAGGGGGGGACTGCCCCGGGCTCAACGCCGTGATACGCGGCATCGTGGAGAGCTGCGCGGCGGAAGGGGTCGAGGTGTACGGCTTTTTCGCGGGGTGGCGCGGCCTCATCGAGGACGACGGGCAGGTGCTCACGCTCGAGGATGTCGAGGGCATCCAGACGATGGGCGGCACAATACTGGGCAGCTCCCGCACCAACGTCATGAAGATTCCGGACGGCCCCCTGCTCGTCAGGGATGCGCTGGACAGGCACGGCATCGAAGGCCTCATCGCCGTCGGCGGGGACGACACGCTCGGCGTTGCGAACGCGCTGCGCAAGCTCGGCATGAACACCATCGGCGTGCCCAAGACCATCGACAACGACCTTTCCTGCACGGACTATACCTTCGGCTTCGATACGGCGGCCAACATCGCCATGAACGAGATCGACCGCCTGCATACGACGGCCGCGGCGCATTCGCGCTGCTTCGTGGTGGAGTGTATGGGCAGGCACACGGGCTGGATCGCGCTTCAGGCGGGCCTTGCCGCGAACGCGCACCTTGTGCTGATCCCCGAGTTCCCCAAAACCTTCACGGAAGTTTACAACTTCGTGCGCGAACGATATGTGCGCGGCGAGAGCTACACCATCATCGCGGTCGCGGAGGGCTTCGAGTTCGTTAACGAAGCCGAGGAGAACCTGGGAACGGACGCGTTCGGCAACGCCCTTTTAAACCACAGGGAAATTGCCAGGAACCTCGCGGACAGGCTCGAGCAGGCCATTCGTGCCGACGAATCGCTCGACCGCAAGCGCGGGTATTTCGAGAGCCGCTATGTGGTGCTGGGCCACCTGCAGCGCGGCGGCGCGCCGAGTGCGTTCGACCGCGTGTTGGGCGTGCGCCTCGGCGTAAAGGCCGGGCAGCTCGCCGTCGCCGGGCGGTATGGCAACATGGTTGCGCTGCGCGGCACGGAGATCGTGGCGGCCGACCTCGACCTCGCCGTGACCTGCCGCAAGAAAGTGGACGAGGAATTCTACGAGGCCGCGAGCCTGTTCTTCCATTGAATAATTGACAATCGAACGCATTCAAACGCCCTTCGCCATATGGCGAAGGGCGTTTTCGTCCGTTTGCAGGGGCGGATATAATCCGCCCGCAGAAGTTGTATTATTTCTTGAAATAGATCGGGTTCGACACCGCCAGCGGCCAGTCGCCCAAAAAGAGAAGGCGGACGGAAGCGACGAGGTAGCAGTACGCGATCCCTTCGAGCCACGCGCGGCCGGAGGCCGCGCCGCGGCTTCCCCGCTTCGCGCGCGCAAGCTCCTTCCCTTCGGGGCCAACGAGGCGCAGCGACGCCCCCGCGGGCAAACGCTGTGCGCCAAAGGTAATGCTGCGCGGCCCCGCGCCATCGACAGCGCCGCCGAACGTTTCCCCCTCGCATTCCATATTGAGGCGCACGCCGGTTACGGAGGATGTCGCGTAGCTTCTGCCCGCGGCCGCGGCGGCGAGGATGTCCGATGCGGCGGGCGAGGCGGCATACACCGCCGTCACCGGATGACCGAGGCGGACGGGGCGGCGGTCCCGGTGGAAGTCGCTGCCGCCGACGGCGGCGAGGCGCCTGCCCTGATCGAGCATTCCCGCCCACCACGCGATGCCCGCGATGTTGACCGGGCGCATGGGGCCGTTCCAGACTTCGACCATCGAGAAACAGCTTTCATCCTTCCACAGGTACGGGCAGAGGTTGCACTTGGGGTGGTTCGCGGAGACGATCGCCCCCGCTTCCTTCGCCTCGCCCACGACGCGCAGCATTTCCTCTTCGGAGTTGGCGATGAAGGAGTTGCGGAACGGGCGGGGGACGCCGAAGAAATTCATGTGACCCTTGTAGTGCGTCCACTCCACGCCGGGTACGAGCGTCAGGCCCGGCACGGCGGGCAGGCTGAGGTTTTCCGAAAAATTGTTGTGGTTGGTGACGCTGAGGAAATCGAGCCCCAACCTCTTTGCCATGCGCGCGAGCGTGGAGATGTCGTGCTGCCCGTCCGACGCGTCCGAATGCACGTGGAAATCCCCGAAGAACCAGCGCGGCCCTTTGGGGCGGAACTCGATCCGATACTCGACGGGCGCGCCGCTTTCCCGCACGCGGTACGCGCCGACGAGGATCTTCCATTTGCCGGGGCGGACGGGCTGCATGAGGTAGCCGGGTGTGGCCGTAAATTCGCCCACGGTTACTTCGCCACGCGCGCTGCCGGACCAGCCGAGGAAGCGCCCGCGCTCATCCTCGAGGCCCAGGTCGATGATGTTAAGGCCGGGCTTCCCGCCTGCCGCGACGCGCGGGTATGCATAGGAAACCGTGAGGCTTTCCACTCCCTCCGGCACATCGAACTCCAGCGTATAATAGCTGCCCTCGCGTGTCTT
>DATMYG010000188.1:0-5313 GCA_035561055.1 Clostridia bacterium
AAAAATGCTGAGGATATCTATGCGCTTGACCCCGCCGAGCCGTTGTGCGTCGTCGCCCAGACCACGGCGGACGCGGCAGGATATGAGGGAATATGCAGCGCGGCTGCATCGCATATGCAGGATGCGCTCGTCATGGATACCCTGTGCAGCGCGACCAAAGAGCGGCAAAGCGAAGCGGAGCGGTTGTCCAGACTTTGCACGGTCATGCTGGTGATTGGCGACAAATGCAGTTCCAATACCGCGAAACTTTCACAAGTCTGCAAAAAAGGTTGTTACAATGTATATCCATTCGCAAAAGTAGGCGAACTGCCACTTGAAAAAATTCATGCGGATGATATAATAGGTATTGTTTCGGGCGCTTCTGCGCCGGACGCGATCATTAGGGAGGTTATTACAAGGATGAGTGAACTGGATAAGACGATGGCTGAGAGCCCCGTAGAAAACGAAGAGGTTAAAGCGGAAGCAGCAGCTACCGTCGAAGAACCCGTCGTGACGGAGCCCGAGGAAATTCCCGCTGCGGCAGATCCGTACGCATGCGCCTGCGCGTGCGTGGCGGACGAGCAAGCCCCCGCTGCCGAGGAACCCAAGGCTGACGAAGCCGGCGAAAAAACCGACGATGTGCATGCGGCAAAGGCCGACAGCGCAGAAAGCTTTGCCGAAGCGTTTGAAAAGACGCTCGTTCGCATCAAGAGCGGACAGGTTCTCACCGGTTCCGTGGTACAGGTGAACGACGGCGAAGTATGCGTTAACATCGGCTACAAGTCGGACGGGTTCATTCCGCGCAACGAGTTCTCTTCCGACTCCGACGTTAAGCCCGAGGATGTCGTCAAGATTGGCGACAAAATCGAGGTTGAGGTTATAAAGGTCAACGACGGAGAGGGCAATGTGCTGCTTTCCCGCAAGAACGTCGAGAGCAAGAAGATCTGGGACGCCCTCATGCAGGACGATCAGATCACCGACAAGGTCTTCGAAGGAATGGGCAAAGAGGTCGTCAAGGGCGGCCTGATCGCCACGATCAACGGCATCCGCGCGTTTGTGCCCGCTTCACAGCTCTCCACGAAATATGTTGAAAATATCGGCGATTACGTCGGCAATCCCATCAGCCTCAAGGTTATTGAGGTCGATAAGGCCAGAAAGCGCATCGTCGCCTCCCACAAGGCCGTCATGCTCGCTGAAGCCGAGGCCGCCCGCAAGCAAAAGTGGGAGGAACTCGAGATCGGTACTAGGGTCATGGGCACCGTGAGACGGCTGACGGATTTCGGCGCGTTCGTGGACATCGGCGGCGGGATTGACGGCCTTGTGCATGTGACCGACGTCGCCTGGGGCCGCGTGAAGCATCCCAAGGATGTGCTTTCCGTCGGTCAGGAAATCGAAGTGATCATCCGCGAAGTGGACGTCGAGAAGCAGCGCGTCTCTCTCGGCTACAAACAGCTTCAGCCCAAGCCTTGGACGATGGCCGATCAGAAGTACCCCGTCGGTACGATTGTGGAAGGCAAAGTCGTGCGCATCGTACCCTTCGGCGCGTTCGTCGCCCTCGAGCCCACGATCGACGGCCTCATCCACATCTCCCAGGTGGGCGTCAAGCGCATCGCCAAGGTCGAGGATGAGATCAATGTGGGCGATATCGTCCGCTGCAAGGTGCTCGACGTGAACGTCGAGGCCAAGCGCATCAGCCTGAGCCGCCGCGAGGCGCTGTTGGATGAGCATCCCGAGATCGTCGAGGAGCTCGCCGCCGAAAGGGCGGAGCGCGAGCGCGTCAACGCGGAGCGCGCCGAGCAGCGCGCGGCCGCCGATGCGGCCAGGGCGCAGCAGCAACAGGAGCGCCGCACCGTCGAGCGTCCGGAGCGCAACGACCGTCCCGAGCGCCGCGATCGCAGCGACCGTCCCCGCCGCGAGGAGAACGATTACGATCTCCCGCCCGTGCAGTCGGTGAGCACCTCCATGGCGGACATCTTCGCCGCAGCGATCAGCTCGAGCGAGGCCGCCGAGGACAAAGACGAGTAAGGCCAAGCTTTTTGCAGAGCGAGCCGCAAGGTTCGCTCTGTTTTTGCTTTCACGCACATAACGGGGACGGGGAGGGACGGTGAGCATGCCCGGGGAGATCGGCAAAAAGGAGCGCGCGTTCCGTTTTCTTTCAGAACGCTCCGCGCTGTTCGCGTGCCCCCTGTGCGGGGAAGCCATACGGCTCGCGGAGCCGTTCTTTCGCTGCGCGCGCGGGCACAACTTTTCCGTTTCAAGGAAAGGGACGACGACGCTGCTCGGCGGTGGTCAGCTCAGAAAAAGCGCGATCTATAACCGGGGACTGTTCGAGAACCGCAGGCGCTTCATCGCCGGCGGCTATTACCGCGCGGCGTATGACACAATCGCTGCGCTTGTCGAACAGCACAGGAAGCTCGGGCATCCTATCCGCGTCATACTGGACCTCGGCTGCGGCGAGGGGAGCCATGCGCTGGCGATTCGGGAGCGCGTCGCCGCCGACGCGGCGCTCATCGGCCTGGACCTTGCGAAAGATGCCGTGGAGCTTGCGAGAGACTATACCGATTCCGGAACCTTTTTCTTCGTAGGTGATGTGACGAATATCCCGCTTGGGGATCGCTGCGTCGACCTCGCGCTCGATTTCCTCTCGCCCTATCAGGCACGGGAAACGAGGCGCGCGCTCGCGGACGGAGGCCTTTTTGTCAAGATCGTCCCTGGGGAGCGCTATCTCGAGCAACTGCGCGGGCTTCTAGGCCTTTGCGCGTACCCGGGCTACGAGGAGCAGAGGCTTCTCGGCGGCCCGGATTTCACGCTGCTTTCGCGAACGCGCGTAACGGATACCTGCGAGCTGGACTCCGCAGCGCAGCGCGCCGCCTTTCTCATGACGCCCCTGACAAACAGCTTGCCGTTTGGGTCCCTTCCGAGCGCTGCGCTGCCCAAGAGCGCGACCATTGACCTCGAGGTGCTTGCCTTTTCAAAATGATAGCTAAATCGGCGTCCTTCACGAGTTGATTGCCGCTTTTCCAAAACCACACGATATAGTATAATAGTCTTGCAGAACGCGGAGGTGCAGGATGAAGAAATCCGCAAAGCGCAAAAAGAACAAGGCGGGCGACCGCACGCCCGAGCAGACCAAGCGCGAAGTGCTTGGCGTTCTATTGATTGCGTTAGGCCTGTTCATCGGGACAAGCCTGTATTCCGACGCAGTCGGCCTCGTCGGCGCGGCAATCAGAGGTTTTTTCTTCGGCATGACTGGATTTTTCGGCTACGCGATTCCCGTCGCTCTTCTTGCATGGGGCATGCTGGTCATCGTCTTTTCCGAAAGGCCCGTACGGCCGCTTACGACGTTCCTCGTCGTAGTATTCCTGATTTCGCTCTTGAGCGCGGTGCACGTCGGCGCGCGCGATTCCATAGAATCTATCAAAACGCTCGCCTATTATAAGGATGCGTATACTTACGGCCAGACCTACCGCGCGGGCGGCGGCTTTCTCGGCGCGCTGCTCGCGTACCCCGCGCTGCTGCTGATGGGCGAAGTGGGCTCCTATATCGTGTTCGCCGCCGCAATGCTCATCGCGTTCCTGCTCACGACCCGACTCTCCATCAAGCGCACGGGCGAAAAGCTCACAAACGGCATTAAGCTCGGCGTGGACGCGGTGAGCGAGCGCATCAGTGAGAGAAGGCAAACCCTCTACACCGAGGATCTCTACGAGCCGGAGCCGATCAGGCAGAAGCCAGTCCAGCCGAAGGGGAGCAGGGGCAAAAAAGCGCCTCCTCCTAGGGAAGACCCGTACCGCATGGAACCCATCCGCGAGGAATATGTCGCGGGCGACCCGAGAAAAGTGAAAAACGCGCGCGACGAACTCGAGTTTTTGCCGACTTCCGGCGCGCTCGAACGGAAGCCAAACCAGGAGGAACGGCTCGCGCGCGATTTCGACAACATGTGCGCCATGGCCGGGGAAGAACGCTTTGTAGGCGAAACGGGGGGCATGCCCGATGGGACAAGCCGTATCTCCCGTAACGCGCCCCCTGCGCCGAAACAAAAAAGCGCCGCGAGTGCACCGATTGCGGCAGAGAAGCCGCCCGAGCATGTGCCCATCGTTTATCAGCGCCCTCCGTACGATCTTTTAAACCCCGTGGAGGCGGGTTATATCGCCTCGGAATCCCCGCTTGAAAAAGCGAAGCTCCTTGAGGAAACGCTTGCGACCTTCAATATCAGCGCAAGGGTTATTAACTACAGCGTAGGTCCCGTGATCACACGCTTCGAGCTGCAGCCCGCAAAGGGCGTACGCGTCAACCGGATCACCTCGCTTTCGCAGGATCTCGCGCTCGCGCTCGCCGCACAGCGCGTGCGCATTGAGGCGCCGATACCGGGCAAGCAGGCCATCGGCATTGAAATCCCCAACAAGAACACTGCCAAGGTGCTTTTGCGCGAGGTGGTTGAGAGCCGTGAATTTCAGGGGGAAAAATCCTCCATCGCATTTGCCCTCGGAAAGGATATCGCAGGTAAGAACATCACGGCCGACCTCGATAAAATGCCGCATATGCTTATCGCGGGCGCGACGGGTTCCGGCAAGAGCGTTTGTATCAACGATATCATCATTAGTATGGCCTATAAGTCCTCGCCCGAGGATCTGCGCATGGTGCTCATCGACCCCAAGGTCGTGGAGATGCGCATGTATGCGCCGCTGCCGCACCTGCTGCTTCCCGTCGTGACGGACGCGAAAAAGGCCGCGGGGGCTCTCCGCTGGACCGTTATGGAAATGGAGCGGCGCTATAAGCTCATTGCCGAGCTCAACGCGCGCGACCTCGCGCGCTACAATCAGCTCGCCGGGGCGGAAGGGGAGCATCTGCCTAAGCTCGTCGTCGTCATCGACGAGCTCGCGGACCTTATGATGGTCGCCGCCAAGGAGGTGGAAGATTCCATCTGCCGCATCGCCCAGCTCGGGCGCGCGGCGGGCATCCACATGATCGTCGCGACGCAGCGGCCCTCTACGGACGTCATCACGGGCCTCATCAAGGCCAACATCCCCTCGCGCATCGCCTTCGCGGTATCCTCAGCGGTCGATTCCCGCGTTATCCTTGACGAGGGCGGCGCGGAGAAGCTCTTGGGCAAGGGCGATATGCTCTTCCACGCGAACGGGGCGAGCAAGCCGCAGCGCGCGCAGGCCGCGCTTGTGACCGACGAAGAGGTCGAGCGCGTGATGGACTTCTTCACCGAGCACGTCGAGGCGCAGCCCATGCGCGAGGACGATTTTGAAAAGATTGCTTCCGCCGCGACCCAGAACGCTGCGCAGGGCAACGGCAAGCAGGAGGATGACCTTCTGCCCGAGGCCGTAA
>DATMYG010000189.1:0-28509 GCA_035561055.1 Clostridia bacterium
GGCAATTAATATCGGGTCATGACAAACTTGGGCGCGCCGGCAGGCGCGCCTTTTATGATTGCGGTATCGAAGGATCGCGCGTCAGAGCATCGCGATCATTTCCTTGCGAAGCGTATTGAGAATGTGTTTTTCCAGCCGCGAAATATAGCTTTGCGAAATGCCTAGCATATCGGCAACCTGCTTTTGCGTATACTCCTGCCTGCCCTCGAGGCCGAAGCGCAGCTCCATAATGCGCTTTTCGCGCGGCGAAAGCTTGCGCATAGCGATGGTGAGCAACTCCTTGTCGACCTCATCCTCGATATCCCGGCAGACAAGGTCGCCGTCCGTGCCGAGGATATCCGAAAGGAGCAGCTCGTTGCCGTCCCAGTCGATGTTGAGCGGCTCGTCGAGGGAGACCTCAAGCTTGAGGCGGCAGCTTCTTCGAAGGTACATCAAAATTTCGTTCTCAATGCAGCGCGAGGCGTAGGTCGCAAGCTTGATGCGCTTTTCCGTATCGAACGTGTTGACCGCCTTGATGAGGCCGATGGTGCCGATCGAGATCAGATCCTCCACGTTCACGCCCGTGTTTTCGAATTTTCGGGCAATGTACACAACGAGGCGCAGGTTCCGTTCGATCAGCGTCTGGCGGACTGTCAGGTCGCCCCGGGCGAGCGCGCGGATGCACTCGTCCTCCTCCCTCTTGGTCAGCGGAGGAGGCAGCGCCTCGCCCGAATTGACGTAGTAGAGCGGCAGTGCCAGCCGGATACGGCGGTAAACCCATGCGAGGAACCGGTACATCAGCGTTTTCATCGTGCCTCCCCGAATATCCTGTATGGTATGATTGCGTCCGCGCCGCGAAGCTTCGCGCTCAGAGGCGCGACGAGCGCGTCCGACGCGCGCCCATCGATGAAGAGCGCGTCGGGCTTAAGTGCGAAAAGTATGGTATCCCCCGTGACCGTGGACGCGGGCACGGGTATGTTCGCCTCGGCCGCGAGAGCGGGCAGGTACGCGGTGACGACCGGCAGCCCGCTGACCGGCTCGTAGAGCCGCGCGCCGGTATCCCACAGGCCGCGGAGCCTGTGCTCCTTCCCGCCGGCCACAAGGGTAACCTTTGCTATGCGCGCCGGGGCGTTCATGCGAAAGCGTCGGAGCGCATACGGCGCGAAAGCCGCCGCAGTCGCGACGATGAGCGCCGTGCGCAGCTTCCACGATCCCACGAGCGCGCCGCCTGTGAACCCGCCTCCATCCGCCAGCGCAAGCGCGAAGGCGAATCCTCCGACGAGCAGCGCCGCGCCGAACATCGCCGCGAGCGCGCGCAGGTACGAGGCGAAGCCCTTGACGGGGAAAGCCAGCGCCATCAGCATGGCGGTAAGGAGCTTGCCGGGGAGCGTCACGAGCGGTTCCCAGACGAGCGAAGCGAACGCGAGACCGGCGCCGAGCAGCGAGAAAAACAGAATGCGGGAGAATTTCACCGGCGCGGCGCAAAATGCGGACGCGAGCCGGAGGATCAGCGCGTCCATGACGAGATTATCCAGAATAAACAGCTCAATATACATACTCTCACCGCCCGCGGTCACTGTATCATATTCCCTCGGCCGTATGTGTAGAACCGCGGAGGAGAAAACGTCCCTTTGCTGTCGAAGATCGAACAACCCCAAAAGACGGACAAAAGGTTCCCGATGCCTGCGGGAACCTTTTGTAAGGAGATACAAACCGAAGAAAACCATCGCCTGTGCCCGATACGCTCCACCTCCTTGCTCTGGGCGCATCATAGCGCAGAATAACGGCACGGCGATGAACGGAATGGGGGCATGCAATGTACGATTATGGCGAATGCGGGAAAAGCCCCCGCCGGGAAGGCGGGGGCTCATGCGATGCGCGCGTTTTACTTGCCGTCCTTATTACGAAGGAAGCTCGGCAGATCGAGGTTGTTCTTCTCCTTGGGGTTGTATTCCTCGTGGGGTAGATCCTTTTTGGTGAAATGCGGCGTGACCTCCTCGCCGTCCGGCAGGGGGGAGGCGTACTCGGGTTTCTTCTGGCGCGGGCGCTCGAGCCAGCTCGTGTCGGGCCCGCGGACATCGCTCTTTTCGTTTTTCAACTGGCCTACGGTCTGGCGCTGCGGAACCTGCTGCACCTGCTCCTGCACGGAGTTGCGGCGGATCGGCCCGCCCTTTTCTTCCTTTGAGTCGAAGCCCGTCGCGATGACCGTGATGCGCACGGCGTCGCCGAGCTCGTCGTCGATGCTCGCGCCGAAGATGATGTTCGCGCTCGGATCGGCATAGTTCTGGATGTATACCGCGGCGTCGTTGACCTCGGACATGCGGATGCCTGGCCCGCCGCAGATGTTGATGATGACCCCGCGCGCGCCGTTGATGCTCGTTTCGAGCAGCGCGCTTTCCACGGCCTGCTTGGCGGCGTTGATAGCGCGCTCGTCCCCCGTAGCGACGCCGATGCCCATGTGCGCCATGCCGCGCTCGCGCATGATGGTGCGCACGTCCGCGAAGTCCAAATTGATGAGGCCCGGCACAGCGATCAGGTCGCTGATGCCCTGCACGCCCTGGCGGAGCACGTCGTCCGCGATGAGGAAGGCTTCCGTTAGGGAAACGTTTCGCCCCGTGTCGAGCAGCCTGTCGTTGGGCACGATGATCAGGGTATCCACGTTTTCCTTGAGGTTCATGATGCCGTTGACGGCGTTGTTCATGCGCACCTTTCCCTCGAAGGAGAATGGCTTGGTCACGACGCCTATGGTGAGGATGCCAAGCTCCTTGGCACACGCGGCGACGATGGGCGCGGCGCCCGTTCCCGTGCCGCCTCCCATGCCCGCCGTGATGAACACGAGGTCCGCGCCCCGCAGCGCGTCCGTGATCACATCCCGCGTTTCCTCGGCGGCCTTGCGCCCCATCTCGGGGTCCGCACCCGCGCCGAGGCCGCGTGTGACCTTCTCACCGATCTGAATCTTCTGGTTCGCGCGGGAAAGGTTGAGGAACTGCTTGTCCGTGTTGATGGAGACGAATTCCACCCCGCGAAGCCCATACTGAATCATGCGGTCGACGGCATTGTTGCCGGCGCCCCCCACGCCCACGACCTTGATCTGGGCCGGCTGGCTGCTCTCGAAATCCAGACCGAACGGCATATGAATATCCTCCTTATAATTTAAAGAAGTCCCGAAGCTTCCTGATCGCCCTTCTTCTCATGCCCGCGCCCTCGAGCCTGCCCGCGTTGTCCTCGTCGGTCGCGTGCATCACGAAATCCATCACGGAAAACGCGCTCGCGTAGTTCGGCGAGCTCAAGCGCGGCATCCAGGGCATGCGTACCTGTATGGGCACACCCAGCTCCCGCTCCATGAACTCGCAGCTGCCCCGCATCAGGGTCAGGCCGCCTCCCGTCATGTAGACGCTGGCGCCCTTGCCCGGCGGCGCGCCTATCTCCTCCATTGCGTCGCGGATCAGCGAGGCCAACTCGCGCGTGCGCTCCTCGATGATGTATTGGATGGTTTCGTGCTCCACCTTCATTACCCCGCCGCCCGGCTGACGGATGGTATCTATGCTATCCTGATAGTCAAGCGAATAAACATAGCGCCGCTTGACGTTCTCGGCGGCGGCCTTGTTGAGGCCGAGGCCGTAGCACAGATCGGAAGTAAAGTGGCTTCCGCCCGCCTCGATGGTGCGGATGTCGATCAGCGCAGCGTTGCGGATCAGGCACACGTCCGTGTGGGTCGCGCCGGTATCGATGAGCACCGCGCCCTGCGCGCGCTCCTCCTCCGGTATGACGAAAAGCCCTTCGGAAAGCGGCACCGCGATGTACATGTCCGCATCGAGCCCCACGCGCAAGAGCGCGTCCGAAACGAAGCGCTTAAAGCGCGCATCCACATAAATGTGCGACACGAACGCGGTCAATTCCGTGGCGCTCGTGCCCACGGGCGTATCCGCGCGCGGCACGCCGTCCAGCGAAAACTCGACGGGCGTGCTGCTGATCAGCTCGAAGCCATCCGGCGCTTCGAAGTCAAGCGACGCGTTGATCAACTCGTCCACATCTTTATGGGAAACGCGCCGCGTCTTCCCCTTGATGCTCAGCTTTCCCTCGCCGCATATGAGTTTCATGAACGGAGCCGGAACGCCGACGGAGATGTCCTTGACCCGATGCTTCGCCTCCGTTTCAGCGGCGGAGAGCGCGTCGACGATCGCGTCGGACAGGCTCGGCTCGTCCTCCATCTGACCGTGGCGGTATCCGCGGTACTCGCGTATGCCCGCGCCCTGAACGAGTATATTGTCCTTGCCATCGTCGCCGCAGATCAGGCAGATCACCTTCGAGCTGCCGATATCTAAAATAGCGGTATTCTGGCTCATCCGTCCTCCGTTCAAACGGGCCGCACCGCGCGCGGCCAAACGGCCGAAAATGCGCGGGCATACCCATCCCAGTATTCAAAGAATACCACATATACCATATATTGTTCAAGACTCGCGCGCGTTATTCCGCCAAATGTTACCAATTTACATGCTCATCAGCCGGAAAAACCGTCCTCCGTATCATTTGGTGTCGGACTCGGCGAGCCGGAAGGGTCGGCGCCCCCGGGCGTCGGGCTCGGACCGGCGGGATCCGGCGTCCCGCCCGCAGGATCGGGCGTGCCGCCCTCGGGGAGCGTGCTCCCCTCCCCTTCCGGCGAATATACGGGATCGCCCATTGCGCCGAGATCCAGCGTGCCGGACGACGCAAGTCCCATTTCATTGAGCTTAGGGAGCACCGCAAGGTAGTTCGAGAGCTTGTTTGCGAGATCGTCCGGCTGGCCGATGTGCAGCGTGAGCCCGCCGGTCGTGGCCATATACACGCTCAGGGGGTTACTCATGTCGACATAGTCAATATCGTCCTCGATTCCCGCGCCATAGATCGCCTCGAGCAGCGCAACGAGCGTGCGCGCATAGAAGTCGGACTCCTCGCCGAGCCTCTGCCCCACATGGTATCCCCCCGAGCCCATGCCGGAGATTCTGATGAGGCCCGCGTAATCCGCACGCGCGCCGATGGAGAGCACATAACCTTGGGGATCGATTACCGCCTGCGCGTTGAGCCCCACGATCACGGCGGCCTCCTCGCGCTCCACGACCGTGACGAGGAGCTTGTCCGGATAGACGCGCGCGATTTGCGCGCTCTCGACATAGGGGTCCTCCTCGATGCGCTCCTTTGCGTCCGCAAGATTTATCAACCACGTGTGCCGCCCTGTTTTCAGACCGGAAGCGGCGATGATCTGCTCGGCCGACAGCCTGGCGTTGCCCTCGATCGCGATGTCGTCCACGATCAACAAAAACCACGTCAGCAGCAGCGCCGCGAGCGCGGCGACAGCCGCGACGCACAGTGAGATAAAACGGTTAAGCTTCCTCTGCCGCGCAAGGGCAAGCTTCTCCCGCTCGGTCAGCGGACGCCTTCTTCTCGCGCCGTCCCCCTGCAACCTGGAGCTTGTCCCGCGCCTTTCGTCCCCAAGAGGCTCGCGCCGCGCCTCACCGAGAGGCTGCGCCGTGCCGCGAAGGAGGCGGATCTGCTTGTCCGGCTTCGCGGATTCCTGCTCGAGCAGCTCCCCGGCCGGGAGGGACATATCGAGCCCTTGCGCGCCGCCGCGCGCGGCGAACGGGCGAAGGTTTAGGTCCTTCGCGCCGCGCTCCCTTCCCGCTTTGCCGTTCATACGCCTTAACCCTCTCTTCTGATGTCCGCGCCGAGCGTCTCGAACATCTCCTCGAGCTTCTCGTAGCCGCGGTCGATGAATTCCGCGTTTTCGACGACCGTCTCCCCCTCTGCCGCCAGGCCCGCGATGGTAAGCGCCGCGCCGCCGCGCAGGTCTTTTGCGCTGACATGCGCGCCCGTGAGCTTCTCCACGCCGCGGATGATGATGGTGCGGTCCTTCTGCGTGAAGATCGCGCCCATGCGCTGCAGCTCCGAGCCGTGCTTGAAGCGGTTCTCGAACACATTCTCCACGATAACGCTCGTGCCGCGCGCTACGCAGCAGAGCGCGAAGAACTGCGCCTGCATATCCGTCGGGAAGCCCGGGTAGGGCAACGTCTCGATGAGCTTGATCTCATTAAGCTTCTCGGGCGCCGTAAGCCGTATACTCGACGCGCGCACGTAAATCTGACAGCCCGCTTCGCGCAGCTTCGCAATGACGGAACCAAGGTGCGTAGGCACGGCCCCCGTAAGCGTAATTTCCCCGCCGGTGACGGCCGCCGCGCATAGCAGCGTCCCTGCGACGATGCGATCCGGCATGATCCTGTGTTGAACGGGCACATCATCCCGCACGGGCCGCTTGCCGAATATGCGCACGGTGCTGCTGCCCGCGCCGCTGACCTCATGCCCCTGCGCGTTGAGAAAGGTCTGCAGATCCTCGATTTCCGGCTCGCGCGCCGCGTTGTGGATGAGCGTTTCCCCCTCCGCACCGACGGCCGCCATGATGATATTCTCCGTCGCGCCAACGCTCGGATAATCCAGGTGAATATCCGCCGCAGTGAGGTTCTCGCCGTCGCAGACGATCAGCCCGTGTACTTCGCGCACATCCGCCCCGAGCATCGTAAGGCCCTTGATGTGCAGGTCAATCGGCCTGTGTCCGATTTCGCACCCGCCGGGGAAGGTACACACCGCGTGTCCGAAGCGCCCGAGAAGGGATCCGAGCATGAAGATCGAGGAGCGCAGCTCCTTCGAAGGCACCTGCGGCATCACGTAGCTGTGTGCGCGCGAGGAATCGAGTTCAAGCCTGCCATCCCGCCAGACCGCCTCGACGCCAAGCTCTTCGAGGATGGCCAGCATGTTGTCAACATCGCGTAGGTGCGGGCAACTCTCCAGCTTCACGGGCGCTTTGGTGAGGAGACTCGCCGCCAAAATCGGCAATGCGGCGTTTTTCGCGCCGGAAACACTAATGCTGCCACAAAGCCGACGTCCGCCGGAAACTACGATGGATGCCATGCCCTCTCCTCTCCGCCATAAAACGGCACATTCCATCTTATGCGAAGAGGTGCTCTTACGTTCGCGGCGGGCCGGGAAGCTACTCCGTGTTGCGCGAGATGTTGAGCAAAATGCCCATCGCGCACATGAAGATGACGAGGGATGAGCCGCCCGCGCTGATAAAGGGCAGCGTCTGCCCGGTCGGCGGAACGGAGCTGGTCGCCACGGCGATATTGACCGCGGCCTGGATGCCAAGGATTGCCGTGATGCCGGCGGCCATGAGGCTGCCGAACCTGTCCTTGCAGCGCATGGCGACGCGCACGCCGCGATAGACAACGAAGCCGTACATCGCGATGACGCCCAGGCAGCCCATGAAACCGAGCTCCTCGCCGATGATGGAGAAGATGAAGTCGCTCTCCCCATAGGGCAGGAACAGGAGCTTCTGACGGCTGAAGTTGAGTCCCTGCCCGAAGAGCCCGCCAGAACCAAGCGCCAAGAGCGACTGGCGCAGCTGATACGCGCCTTCTTGATTGGAATCCCAGGGATTTACAAACATTAACACGCGGGAAACGCGGTAGTCCTCGCTCATCACCGCCACCACAAGAATCGGCACGGCGATGGCGGCGAGCAGCAACAGGTGCTTCACCTGCGCTCCGCCAAGATAGAGCATCACGATGCCCGTAAGCATAACGATGACCATCATGGACATGTTCTTCTGCAAAAGCAGGATGCCGCACATGACGGCGATGATCATGAGCATGGGCAGAAGCCCGCGCGAGAAGCTGCTCATCAGGTGCGGCCGTTTGGCCATGAAGGCTGCCATATACAGAAGCAGCACGAACTTCGCAAGTTCCGAGGGCTGGAAGGACACGCCGAAAATATTGAGCCACCGCGTGGCGCCGTTTCGCTCCTCCCCGAAAAATACCACGGCAAGCATCAGAAGCAGCACGCCCGCGAGCGCGACGACGCGCAGCTTCTCCCACTTGTGGTAATCGATGCGCGAGATAATGAGTATGAGCGCCAGACCGAGCGCGAGGAACATCGCCTGATTCTTCAAATAATAATAGCCGTTGTCGAGCCCCTTATCCTGCGCGTAGTAATAGCTTGAGGAAAACACCATCACAAGGCCGAAGGCGCAGATGACGACCACGGCGATGAACAGCGAAAAGTCCATCTGCCCCGCCCTGCGCGCAGGCTTATGATCCGTGCCGCCGTCGGCAAGGCGAGTGACGTTTGTGCTTGCAGATTTTCGCGCCGCCCCCGGCCTGCCGGCGGCCGCCGCCCGATCGGTTCCCGCCACGCGCATGCTCCTTTACAGCGAATTCACAAGCTCCTTAAATATCCTGCCGCGCTGCTCGAAATCCGTATAGATGCCCCAGCTCGCCGCGGCCGGCGAGAGCAGCACCGCGTCCCCGGGTACGCACAGCGCGCGCGCCTCGAGGATCATGTCCATAAGAGGACCGTCGTTGACGGTGATAGGGCGATACCCCGCCTCCCCGGCGGCTTTCAGGATCGCGGGCACGTTGCAGCCCGAGGCGATCACGTGCTTGATCCTGCCGCCGAAGGCCTGAAAGAGCGGAAGGAAATCGCTCTTTTTATCGTAGTTCCCCACGCCCAGGAGAAGCACGGTCGGCCGCGTCATGGCTTCCACCGCCTTGATGGTGGAATCCGGGTTGGTTCCCTTTGAGTCGTTGATGTAGGCGACGCCGTCGAGTTCGCGCACGAACTCGATCCTGTGCTCCACTCCCGAAAAGCTCCGAAGCCCCGCGCATACGCCCGCAGCTTCGAGTCCCATGCACATCGCAAGCCCCGCGGCGCACAGCGCGTTCTCGACGTTGTGGCCGCCGGGGATGCGGAGTTCCTTTACGTCGACGAGCTCCGTTTCCTTTCCGTCGAGCCGCCAGACCATCCGACCCCCGCGCAGGAACATGCCGTTTTCAACCTCCTGCCTACGGGAGAAATACACGACGCGCGCCTTTGTGAGCTTCGCCATGCCGCGCACGACCGGGTCGTCGAGGTTGAAGACCGCGAAATCCTCCGCGGTCTGGTTCTCGAAACCGCGGCACTTGGCGGCGATATAGTTCTCCATGCGGTACTGGAAGCGGTTCAGGTGGTCCTCGCTGATGTTCAGCATGCCGAAAGCGTTTGGCCTGAACGTCTTGATGCTTTCGAGCTGGAGCGCCGCCGTCTCTGCCACGACATAATCCCCCGCCCTCGTCTCCAGTGCGTGCTCCGTGATGGGGATGCCGATGTTGCCCAGCACGAACGTGCGCCGACTGCAGGCGCGGAACAGCTCGCCCGTGAGCGCCGTGGTCGTTGTCTTGCCGTTGGTGCCGCTGATGCAGACGAACTTCGCCCCGCGGTCGCAGTAGCGGTAGCCGAGTTCGATCTCGCCGATGACCTCGATGCCTCGCGCGCGCGCCGCGTCCGCAAAGGGCGCAAAAATGGGTACCACGGGGCTCAGCACCATCAGATCCGCGCCGTCGAGCACCTCGGACGGATCCTTCCCCAGCGCGTCGATATAGTCTATGCCCGCGAGCGCCTCGGTTAGACCGTCTATATGCGGCTTCATATCGTTTATCACAACCTCGTAACCGTCGCGCGCAAGGAGCTTTGCCGAGGAAATGCCGCTGCGCGCCATCCCGATGACGACGGCGCGCTTTCTGCCTTGTTTCATTGAACCGTCCCTCCGATCTTTCAGGAATTATAACTATGCGCAAAACGCGCGTCAAGTCGAAAAAAGGGGCCGTATGGTGTCTTCAAGGCGTTTGAGGCAAAAGAGCCGCGCTCTGCCTCAAACACCTTAACCTGCGACGCGTGCCGTGCCAAGCGCCAAAGAACCACGGCTTCGTCTTAGAGCACCAAACGGCCCAGATTTATACGTATGCCAAAAGGCACAGTATACAAAGGAATACGGTGACGATCATGTACACGGCAACGATGCGCGTCTCGGGAATGCCCATCTGCTCGAAATGGTGATGCAGGGGCGCCATCTTGAACACACGCTTGCCGTGGGTAAGCTTGAAGTAGCCGACTTGGATCACCGACGACGCGGCGGAAGCCACGAAGCACGCGCCCATAATCGGGAAGAGCAGCACCGAGCGGCTGAACACCGAGAGCATCGCAATCGCCCCGCCCAGCGCGAAGGAACCCGTATCCCCCATGAACACCTTCGCGGGGTTCGTGTTAAACCGGAGGAACCCAAGGCAGCCGCCCGCGACGGCCGCGGCGAAGATGGCCATGGAGTTGAGCTCCGCACTGTACTGCGTCTGGGAGGCCTGTCCCGCGTCGGAGGGAAGCTTCATCGCCGCGGACATGTAGAGGTAGATAATGCACAGCGTGAGCGCGACCACAAAGCTTGTCCCGGAAGCAAGGCCGTCCACGCCGTCCGTCAGGTTGACTGCGTTGACGATGGCGATGACGACAAACATCACAAACGGAATGTAGAAGATACCCAGATCCCATTCCACGTCGAAGAACGCGAGATAGAGTTTCGGCCCGATGAAGGGGCTGTTGTATGCGTAGAGCGCGATGATCAGGGCGATGGCGAACTGCGCGATGATCTTCTGATATGCGCGAAGGCCGACGGTATTCTTATATTTGACCTTGAGGAAGTCGTCGAGAAATCCCACAAGCGCAAAGCCGACCGTTACGAGCAGCGCCGGAAGCACAAGCTCCGTGGCGTTGAGCGTAAAGGCGAGCGTTCCTGCGAGTATGCCCGCGATGAACATCATGCCGCCCATGGTGGGCGTGCCCGCCTTCTTGAGGTGGCTCTGGGGACCGTCGCTCCTTTCGCTCTGGCCGAACTTGAGGCGATGCAGCAACGGGATCAGAACGGGTCCCAGCGCCAGCGTCACCGCGGCCGAAACAAGCAGAGCGAACAGTACGTTTTTCATATGCAATCCCTCCCCGCCGCGCGAAGCTCAGCGCTTCGCGGGCTCCTTCAACAGCTCGGCGACAATCTCCTTCTCGTCGAAGTGACGTTTGCCGCCCCCAACCTCCTGGTAGTTCTCATGGCCCTTGCCGGCCAGGAGCACGATGTCGTCCTTCCCGGCGTGCTCGACGGCGTACTTGATGGCGTCGTAGCGGTCCTCGATTACCACGTACGCGCAGCCGGATTTCATCACGCCCTCCATGACGGCGTCGATGATCCTATAGGGATCCTCACTGCGCGGATTGTCGCTGGTGACGACGAGGAAGTCGGAATACCTGCCCGCGATCTCCCCCATAATGGGACGCTTGGCGTGATCCCTGTCCCCGCCGCAGCCGAAGAGCGTAATGATGCGCCCCTTCGCGAAGCCGCGTATGGTCGTAAGAACGTTCTCGAGCGCGTCCGGCGCGTGCGCATAATCGAGCAGAACCGTAAAATCCCGCCCGTTGGTGGGCAGCGGTTCCAGACGGCCGGAAACGCTCTTCATCCGCTCAAGGCCGAGCTTGATGTCCTCGTCCTTAAAACCGAGCAGGCTTGCGGCAGCCGCCGCGCCCAGCGCGTTGAACGCGCTGAACAAGCCGGGGATGGCGATGTTGAGCCGCATGGACCTTCCATGCGCGCGCATGTCGAACTGCACGCCGCGCGGGGTAATGTCGATATCCGAGGCGGAGAAGTCCGCGTTCTCGCGGATGCCGAAGGTCGTCACCGGAATGCTCAGGCCCTCCGCCATCCTGGCAAAATAGGGGTCGTCCGCGTTGAGCACGGCCCGATGAGCCTGCGAGAAGAGCTTCTTCTTCGCCGCGAGGTAATTGTCGAACGTTTTATGGTAGTCGAGGTGGTCGTGCGTGAGGTTCGTGAAAACCCCCACGTCGTAATCGATGCCGTGCACCCTGTGCTGGTCGAGCGAATGGGAGGAAACTTCCATGACGACCAGCTCCACGCCCTCGTCCTTCATCTCGCGCAGGATTCTCTGCAGATCGACGCTTTCGGGTGTGGTGCGCTCCGTTTCGATCACACGCTCGCCGATGAGGTTGCGAATTGTGCCGATGAGGCCCACCTTGCAGCCCGCCTGTTCGGCGATGGCCTTGACCATGTAGGTGGTGCTCGTCTTGCCGTTGGTGCCGGTGACGCCCACCATCTTCATTTCCCTGGACGGGTCGCCGTAATACATAGCGGCCAGCTCCGCCATAGCGACGCGCGTGTTTGGTACCACAAGCTGCGGAAGGTCGATCTCGAGCTGCCGCTCGACCACAAGCGCCGCCGCGCCCGCCTCCGCCGCCTGAACCGCATAATCATGCCCGTCGAAGAAGGTGCCTACCACGCAGCAGAACAGGTCGCCGCGTTCCACGCGCTTCGAGTTGTACTCGATCTTTTGAATTTCGGCGTCCCCGGTGAGACGGGCGTAGGCCGTCGCTTTCGCGAGTTGTCTTAATTGCATCCTCTTTCCTTTCGCTAACCGCCGATGTTCGTATCGGAAAATTCCACGAGCACTTCCGTGCCCGGATCAACCTCCACTCCCGCCTCCGGGAACTGACGGATCGCCTTCCCTTGCTGATCCGGCGGATCGATCAAAATCCTAAGGCCCCGTTCCTCGAGCGCGTCGTGCGCCTCTAGCCGCGTCATGCCGGAGACGTCCGGCACCTTGACCTTGCTGTAACCGTCGTCCGTGTCCGCGTCGAGCTCCATGACCTCGGTATAGATCAGCACGTTCGAACCCTTCATGACGGTGCTGCCGGCGGCCGGCACCTGCGTAAAGACGCTTTCCGAATCGCCGCTCTGGAAGGTCGCCTCAAGGCCGATTTCCTCGAGCGCGTCTTTGGCTTCCCTGACGGTCATGCCGGTCAGGTCCGGCACCGTTACGCTCTCGTCGCCGCCCTCCGGGAGATAGCCCGCGTAGCGCAGTGTTTCCTCAAGCACCTGCTTGACGAACGGCGCCGCCACAGTGCTGCCGAAGATCGTGCCAACCTGCGGTTCGTCTACGAGGATCAGGCACACGAACTGGGGATCGTCCGCCGGGGCGAAGCCGATGAACGAGGCGATGAGCTTGCCTTGGGCGATTTTGCCGTCCTCGCCGTACTTCTGCGCCGTTCCGGTCTTGCCGCCCACGCGGTAGCCCGGGATTGCGGCGTTCTTGCCGCTGCCGCTCTTTACGACCTGCTCGCCAATCTCGCGGATGAGCGCGGAGGTTTCCTCACTAATGACCCTTCGGATCACGACCGGGTCGTTGTCGACGATCAAGGTGCCGTCCGTGGCTGTAACCCGATCGACGATGTATGGCTGCATCAAAAGCCCGCCGTTGATCTCGGCGCACACCGCAGTACAGAGCTGAAGGGGCGTCACCGCGATGCTCTGGCCGAAGCCGATGCGCGCGAGCGTCGCATCCTTGACGTACTTCTGGTTCATGACGATCCCGCCGGATTCCCCGGGGATGCCGCTGTTGGTCGTGGAACCGAAGCCGAAGGAGTAAATGTAATCGTAGAACGTCTCCGCCCCCATTGCGACCGCCATATTGACGAACGCCACGTTGCAGGAGCTTTCCACCGCCTGCATGAGCGAGATGGAGCCGTGCCCGCCGCTCTTCCAGCAGCGGATCCTGTCCCCGCCGATGTAGACGTACCCGGGACAGTAAAAGCCCGAACCGGTCGTGACCGTGTGGCTGTCGAGCGCCGAAGCAAGAGTAACGAGCTTGAACGTGGAACCCGGCTCGTACGCATCCGTCGCGACGCGGTTGCGCATCAATGAGTTGAGAAGGTCCATGTCGTCGCGCGGGGGCTCGTTTGGGTCGAGATCGGGCTGTGTGGTGAGGGCGAGCAATTCGCCTGTTTTGCAGTTCATTATTATGCCCTGAACCGCGACCGCTTTATTGACCGCCAGCGCTTCCGCGCACGCCTTTTCCAGCATTCCCTGGATAACTGCGTTTACGGTAAGCGTCACGTCGTACCCGTCGGTCGCGGGAATGATTTCCTGCACGCCGTACGCGAGCGGGTTCCCTTTGCGGTCCGTCTCGGTAATCATCTCGCCGTCCTTGCCCGCGAGATACTCGTTGAGCTTCTGCTCGAGCCCGGCTTGGCCGACGCCGTCCACCGTTGTAAAGCCCAGAAGCTGCGAGAACAGCCTGCCGTTCGTGTAATACCTCTTGGTGTCGATCGCCGTACCGACGCCCTTGCCGAGCTTTAACGCGTCGATCGTTTCCACGGTCTCGCGCTCCACCTGCCGGGCGAGGATAATTTCCTGCTTGCTCGTATCGCTGACCTTGGCGAGCACCCTTGCGTAATCGAGCCCCAAAAGCTTCGCAAGCTCCGTCGCCACGCGCTCGCGTTCCGCGGCCTTGATGCTGTTCGGCCAGAGAACCACCTTGTAGGCGGTGCCGTTTCTCGCGAGCACCACGCCGGTTGCGTCAAGTATCATGCCGCGCGCCGCGCTCAGGGTCGTATCCTTGGTCTGCTGGGACTCCGCCCTCTCCTCGAGTTCGTCGCCTTGGAAGAGCTGGATGCCCGCGAGCCTGCCGATAAGCAGCAGGTAGATGCATCCCATGATGATCAGCGCCGCGAAGAGCCTTTTTTTATTCAGAACGCCGGGTGTTCCCATCATTCCCTCCCAGACGGCGTTCAGTTCCCGCCATCCGCGCCGTCGACCTCCATGATTTGCTCCGCGGCGGGGTAATCAAGTCCCGCCGCAAGCGCGGTATCCTTCGCGTCGGCGAGGTCCTCCGCCTCGTCGAGCTGCACCTCGAGCTGCGTAATCCTGCGTTCGCTCTCCACGATGCTCGCCTGCAGCGCGTTTACCTCGGTCCACGCGGCAGTGATGGTCGCATAGCGCACGATCATGTATATGAGCACCGCGGCCGTGATGAACACCGCCGACACGCTCATAAGCTTGGGCATGAAGCGCCGCTTGCGCTTTGCCGCGGGGGACGGCTCGCGGTTGACGCGGGTCTGGTGGCCGGGATGCGTCCTTTTCGCGGGCTGCCGCGGCGCACGCGCCGGGCTTTGCTGTGGCTCGTATTCGGGCAGTTCTTCGGCGAGCGCGGCGCGCGAATACGAATACACCCTAGAAGGCGCGTATGCGTATTTGCTTTTCGTCGCGGTTGCCGCCATTGTTATTCTATGCCGCCCTTCCGGTTTTTACTTATAACTTCTCGATCGCGCGGAGCTTTGCGCTCCTCGATCGCGGGTTGGATTCGATTTCTTCCCCGCCCGGCGTTACGGGCTTTTTGGTGAGGACGCGCGCCGTGGGCTTTTTGCCGCAGGTGCAGATGGGCGCGTGAGGGTCGCAGGTGCAGGGGTTTTCGAACCTGCGAAACGTTTGCTTTACGATGCGGTCCTCCAGCGAGTGGAAAGTGATCACCGCCAGCACGCCGCCGCTTGCGAGCAGATCGTGCGCGGCCTCCAAGGCTTTGCCCAGCCCTTCCAACTCCCCGTTTACCTCGATGCGGATCGCCTGAAAGGTGCGTTTGGCCGGGTGCTGCGCCTCCCGCCGCGCCGCCGTCGGCATCGCCGCGCGGATGATGTCGGCAAGTTCCACGGTGTTCCGGATTGGCCGCTTTTGCCTTTCCCTCTCGATCGCCCCGGCGATGCGCGAGGCGTACCGTTCCTCCCCGTAGTCCCGGATGAGGCGAAAAAGTTCATCCCGCGGGTATCCGTTGACTACGTCGAAAGCGGAGAGCTTCGCGTCCGCGTCCATCCTCATATCGAGCGGCGCGACCTCGCTGTAGGAAAAGCCCCTCTCAGCGGCGTCGAGTTGGAAGCTGGACACACCAAGATCGAGCAGGATGCCGTCCGTATGCTCTACGCCGCGCGCGCCGAGCAGCTCCTTCATATTAAAAAAGTTGCCCCTCACGGCCGCGAAACGATTGTCAAAGCGCGAGAGTCTCTCGCTTGCCGCCGCGATGGCGTCCCCGTCGCGGTCGATCCCATAGAGCCTGCCGTGTGCGGGGAGCCTCTCGAGCACTGCTTCGGCATGACCTCCGCCGCCGAGCGTACCGTCCACAAAGACCCCGCCGCGCTCCGGCCGAAGGAGCGAGAGCGCCTCGTCCACCATGATCGGCACATGAACAAAGCGCGTCATATGCCAAGCCCCGCCAGGTGCGCAAGCACCTCGTCGTCCACATCCTCGTCGGAATTGAGGAGCGTCTGCCAACGGGCCCTGTCCCAGATTTCGATGCGCGCGCCCATGCCGATGAGCGTGACGTCCCTGTCGATACCCGCCTGCTCGCGGAGCTGGTTGGTGACGAGGATGCGCCCCTGCTTGTCCAATTCACACTCACACGCCATGGCAAAGGTCTTTCTCAGGGCGTTTTGGGTTACAACATCGGCAAGGGCGACGTTCCTGAACTTTTCAAGGAGAGTTTCCCAGCGCGCGATCGACATGCCGAAGAGGCACCTGTGATCGCCCTTGCCCGTGAGGCCACGGGTTACGATCATGGTGCTTCCCAAATCGTCGCGCCACTTGGCCGGGATGAAGAGCCGGCCCTTGGCGTCCACGGTATGCTCATACGAATTGATCAGCATTGCGTCCGCCTCCAAGAATACGCGACGGGGTAAATGCTCCCCTTCCCCCGTCCGTTACCGGTATTATACACCACTTCAATACACTTGTCACCACTTTTATGAACTTTTTTAGCCTAAATCCTGACGTTTTGACCGTTTTTTTTTAAAAAATATGAAAGAAAGCCCCCCGGTATTCCGGAGGGCAGAAAACGCGATTTTCGTGTTACGACTGGGCGATCAGCCTTGGCGTAAAGCCGATATGGTCGGCCGAACAGAGCATGTAGGACACCCCGCCGCGCTTGCCCTCGAAGGCGGAAGCGCACGCCTTGTCGTGCAGATGGCCGTACACGACCGTCTCCACGCCGTGGCTTTCGAGCAATGACGTGAAGCCGGATGACATTCTTTTCTCATTAAACGGTGGAAAATGTAACATCGCGAGCAGGCGCTCCCCCGGTTTTGCGGCGTCGAGCGAAAGCCCAAGGCGGATCAATTCGCGCTCGTAAATGCCCCTGTCCTCCTCCTCCGAGAAGCCTGCGCTTCCGGGGCAGACCCAGCCGCGGGAGCCTGCAAACGCAAAATCTCCAAAGTGGAACGCGTCGTTCTGCAGCGCGAAACAGCCCTCCGGCAGGAGGGCGCGCACCTTGGATATGGAATTCCACCAATAATCGTGATTGCCACGCAGAAGAAGCTTCGTTCCTGGAAGGGAGCCGATGAAGGCGAGGTCTTCGCGTACATCCTCGAGGCGCATCGCCCAGCTGATGTCGCCGGGGACGAGCACAAGGTCATGGCTCTCGACCGTATCCCGCCAGGCTTCCCTGATGCGGGTGGGATGATCGTCCCACGCGTGGCCGAAGACGTCCATCGGCTTTTCGGAATTACCCGGCAAATGCAGATCTCCGATGCAGTAGACCTTCATCGCTTAATTGTCGCCGCCGTCGTCGCCGTCCGCATCGTCCTCGTCCTCGTCACCAAGCTCCTTGTCGATCTCATCCAGCTCGCTTTCCGGGATTTCCCCGTCCGCGGGCAGGGGCACCTCGATCTCGTCGAGCGCGACCGCCGCGATGGGCATGTTGATCTGATCGGGCGTACGGATCTCCTCGGCGGCCTCCGCCAGTTTTTCCTGACGGCGCGCTTCGCGCAGGCAAATCGCACACAGCTCGCTGCCTTTGACGACGGAATTCTCACCGCACTCCACGCATATCTGGACCGCTTCCTCGGATTCGCCTTCCCCCTTCATTTCCCGCTTGCAGACCTCGCAGTATTTTTCTCCCTCGCGGATATAGTTGAGCTCGCAGCGCGGGCATTTACGAAGAGCCATCGATCGTTCCTCCGGGATGGTTTTTTTACTCCACTATTATGCGGAGACACTATACTTATGTCAAGTGCGATTTGCCTTAATTTTTCTGGTTATTGGGGAGATTTGCGGCGTCCGCGGCGATGGCGCCGATGCGCTCGACAAGCTCGTCCTTCCCCTCGCCCGTTTCGGAGGAATAAGCGACGGCGTACGGGGGCGCGCCGAGCAGCTTCGCGGCGGCACGCGCAGCCTGGGCGCGCTTAGCTTTGGCGATTTTATCCGCCTTCATCGCGATCAGCGTGAAGGGCACGCCGTAGTAGATGATCCACTGGAGCATCTGGCGGTCCCCGGCGGTGGGTTCGTGGCGGATGTCGATGAGAAGGAAGATATGCGTGACCGCACCGGAGGAAAGGTAGCTTTCGATCAGCCCCGCCCAGCGTTCCTGCTCGACCTTTGATACTTTGGCATAGCCGTAGCCCGGAAGATCGACAAGGTAGAAGGCGCCGTCGTTGACATCGTAAAAATTGATAAGCCGGGTTTTGCCCGGGCTTGCCGAGATGCGCGCGAGCTTGTTGTTTGAACAAAGAGAGTTGATAAGGCTGGATTTGCCGACGTTCGAGCGGCCCACCATCGCGATGTGCACGCCCGAAGGCCAGTCGGTTCCTCCAGCCCCAACGCTTTTTAAAAACGATGCTTTTTTGATCTGGAAGTCGCTCACTGTACGGCTCCCGTGACCGCGTTCTGCTGAACGGGCACGAATTTGCCCCCTTTCGGCTTCTCTCCCCCGCCCGGCAGTTGCGCGAGCGCGAGCAGGAGCACCTTCGAGGCGCTGTCCACGAAGCGGATCGTGAGCGCGTCGCGGATCTGCGCGGGGATCTCCTCAATGTCCTTGCGGTTGGCTTCGGGCACGATGACCTCCTTGATCCCGGCGCGTACCGCGGCAAGCAGCTTCTCGCGAAGGCCGCCGATGGCCAGCACATGGCCGCGCAGCGTGATTTCGCCCGTCATCGCGATACCCGCGCGGACCGGCACGCCCGTGAGCGCGCTCGCCATGGCGGTCATGATCGTAATGCCGGCGCTCGGGCCGTCCTTGGGAACCGCGCCTTCGGGCACATGGATGTGGATATCCCTGTTCCCAAGCGCGATATCGATGCCGTACGCGTCGGCGTGCGCCTTAATGAAGGTCAGCGCCGCGCGGGCGCTCTCCTGCATGACCTCGCCGAGCTTGCCCGTGAGGATCACCTGGCCGCAGCCTGGGATCACCTGCGCTTCCACCTGAAGCAGTTCGCCGCCCGCGCTGGTCCACGCGAGGCCGTTCACCATGCCGATGGCGCTTTCCTTCTCTGCTGCGCTGTGGGTGAAGCGCGGAATGCCGAGGTATTCATGAAGCCTCTGCGGCGTCACGCGCACGCGCTTCTTGCCCGCGCCAATCTCGCAGGCCGCCTTGCGGCAAACCGCCGCGAGCATGCGCTCGAGTTCGCGCACGCCCGCCTCCCGCGTATAACCGCGGATAAGGGCGAGCATGGCCTCGTCGGATAAGCTCATCATGCTCTTCTTCATGCCGTGCATATCCATCTGCTTGGGCAGCAGGTGGCGCTTGGCGATTTCGAGCTTTTCGTATTCCATATAGCCCTGCAGCTCGATGAGTTCCATGCGGTCGAGCAGAGGCCGGGGGATCATATCCGCCGCGTTCGCGGTCGTGATGAACATGACCTTGGAGAGGTCGTAGTCCACCTCGAGGAAATGGTCGCGGAAGGAGAAGTTCTGCGCGCTGTCGAGCACCTCCAGCATGGCCGCGGCGGGATCCCCGCGAAGGTCGCTGGTAAGCTTGTCGATCTCGTCGAAGAGAAGCACGGGGTTCACCGTGCCCGCTTTGCGCATGGCGGCGATGACGCGGCCCGGCATGGCACCGATGTAGGTGCGGCGATGGCCGCGAATCTCGGCCTCGTCGTGGATGCCGCCGAGGCTCATGCGCACAAAATTGCGTCCAAGCGCCCGCGCGATGGAGCTGGCGATGCTGGTTTTACCTACGCCCGGAGGGCCGACGAGGCAGAGGATCTGCCCGTTGATTTTGCCCGTGAGCCGCGCCACGGCGATGTGCTCGACGATGCGCTGCTTGACCTTCTCGAGGCCGTAGTGGTCCTCGTCGAGGATCCTCTTCGCGCGCTCGAGGTCGAGGTCGTCCCGGGTCTGCTCGTTCCAGGGCAGCTCCAGCATGCATTCGATGTAATTGTGCATCTGCGGCGCTTCGTGGGAGCCCGCGGGAAGGTCGCGGAAGCGGTTGATTTCGCGCTCGAGGGTCTTTTTAACGGCCTCGGGCATTACTTTTTTCTCAAGCTTCGCGAGAAACGCATCCGTCTCGCTCTCTTCGTCCTCGCCAAGCTCGCGGCGGATGACCTTCATCTGCTCGCGCAGGAAGTATTCCTTTTGGTTTTTATCGATGTTCTGCTTAACCTCCTGCTGGATGCGGCGGTCGATGCGCATAATTTCGGTTTCGGCGATGACGGCGGCAAGCACATATTTCATGCGCTCCTCCACGTCAAGCTGCTCGAGCACGTTCTGCCGCTGCTCCGCCTTGGTCATGACGGCGTTCGCCACGGCGTCCGTAAACTGCGCAACGCCCTCCGTGCGCGCGATGGCCTCGAGCGCGTCGCTGCTCACGCGCGTGGAAATGCCCGCGTATTCGGAGAGCGCGGAATCGAGCCTGCGGCGCAGCGCCTCCGCGACGACGGCATCCGCTGGGATCTCGCGGATGGTCCGTATGGCCGCGGTCATATACTCACCCGTACGGTAGGCGTATGCGTCTGCCCTGATGATGCCCTGCACGAGCACGCGCACGGTATCCCCGGGCAGGTTGAGCGTCTGCCGCACGCGGCAGACCGTGCCCATTTCATAGAGATCTTCGCCCGTGACCTCGTTTTTGCGCGCATCTTTTTGCGAGCTGATGAACACCAGCCCGTCCTTCTGCGCCGCCGCGGCAAGCGCCTTGCGGCTTTCGCTGCGGCCCGCGTCGAAATGTAAAAGCTCGCCGGGCAGCACGACCAGCCCCCTGAGGGGTACGACCGGCATGCGCGTGTCCTGTGCGATCATAATGGTTTCCAAAAGGGTATCCTCTCTTCCCGGCGGGTCCATTCCGTGTCTTTCCGCCGCCGTTACAATTATACTTATAAAACCGGCTTATGACAACAATATGGCGGCAGTGGGAATTTGGGGTTAATGTTATTTATAGGCTCAACAAGCGCATATATGCCTCAATTGCTGGCAAAAGCGCGCTTTCGTCAAAGAACATGCGCGGCGTGTGCAGTGCGTCCACATCCTCGCCGACTCCCGTAAAAACGAATAAACCTTTCGTTTTGCGCTGATAAAAGCTGAAATCTTCCGAAATGCAGGCGCGCTCCGCCTCCATCGCCGCGTCGCCGGCGGCCGCGCGGTACTCGCACGCGAGCTCGGCGTCGTTGACAACGGCGAGGTAGTCCGGCCCTTCGAACTCGAGCCTAGCCGTAACGCCGAAGGCGTGCTCGACGGCCTCCATCATGCCGCGGATGCCCGCCATCATCGCGTCATACACGGCGTCCGTGAATGTACGCATGGTGCAGGTCAGTTTGACCTCGTCGCAGATGATGTTCCTGCGCATGCCTCCCGAGACTGTGCCGATGGTAAGAACCGCGTTCTCCATGGGGTCGATTTTTCTTGACACCAGCGTTTCGAGCATGACAACGAGCTGGGCCGCCGCGACGATGGCGTCGTTGCCAAGGTGCGGCTTCGCGCCGTGCGCGCTCCTGCCGCGTATAGTGAGATTAAGCCCCGTCGCGCGCGCCATCAGGGGACCCTCACGCAGCGCAAGCTTGCCTGCCGGAATACCCGGGTAAATGTGGAAGCCGAAGATCCGATCGACATGCGGATCCTCGAGCGCGCCCTCCTCGATCATTTTGATCGCGCCAAGCTGCCCTTCTTCCGCGGGCTGGAAGAGGAAGACGACGTTCTCCCGAAGCTCCGCCCTATGTTTTGCCACGAGCTGTGCCGTGACGAGCGCCGCGGCCATATGCGCGTCGTGTCCGCAAGCGTGCATGTAGCCCGGGTTGCGGGAAGCGAAAGGCAAACCCGTATCCTCGACGACGGGCAGCGCGTCCATGTCCGCGCGGAACGCCGTCGTGCGCGCCGGTTCCTTGGCGAAGAAAACGGCTTTCACGCCCGTACCGGCAAGGCGGACAAGCCTGTCCGGCGCGAGCGCGGACAGAGTATTGTAAATATACTGCGAGGTTTCGAATTCGCAAAGCCCGTCCTCGGGCATCGTGTGGAGCTGCCTTCTTACGCGCGTAAGCTCCGGCAGGATCGATTGTACTTCGCTTCTGATGTGCATGCTTCGCCTCCGATGATTGCTACGCGTAGTATATCATCCAAGGCGTGCCGCGCGCAATCGCGCTTACTGGAACTTCACCTCAAGCGGCTCGTAGCCCGCGTCCCTGACGGCGTTTTCAAGCGTTTCCTTCGAGACTTCCTTCGAGATCGTGAGCTCGGCGGATTTTGCCGCGAGATCGACCTTCGCGGCTACGCCGTCGATGGCGTTAAGCGCCTTTTCGACGTGCATCTTGCAGTGATTACACGTCATGCCGTTGATTTTCATCGTCGCTTTCATATTATTTCCTCCATGCGTTTTCATTCGTATTTATGCTTCGGTTTCTTTACAAGCTTTCTTTTCATGCTATGATTATATCATGCGCGATACGATCGTAAAAGCTGCGCGCGAACACGGGTTCGCGGCTGCATATTTCCTCGCCCCCCTGCCCCTCCCGCGCTGGCGGGACAGGGCTTCGCTTTCGCATACCGCGAGCGGCATGGACTGGGACGTGCCTTCGGCTTTTCCGAAGGCGACCTGCGTCGTCCTGCTCGTCGGGGCGTATTTGCCGTATGCGCGGGAGGATGCGATCCTCCCCTACTATATTGCGGAGAACAAGGGATATTTCGAAGCGAAAACGCTCGCGAAGGAAATCGCCGCTGAGGGTTTCTACTGCGAAAGCGCCTGGCTCCCGGCGCGCGCGCTCGCGCTGGAAAACGGCGTGGGCTCGCTGTGCCGAAGCGGCCTTCTCACCCTGCCGGAATACGGCACGCGCACCGCGCTTTTCACGCTCGCGACGGACGCGTGCGGGCCCTGCGCGTACGAAGCCGCAGATTCTTCCTGCCCGAAAGGCTGCGATCTGTGCGCGCGCGCCTGCCCGACGGGCGCGATATCCGAATCCGGGCTCGACGCGACAAAGTGCCTTCGTTATCATATGGACGGCGCGGCGCATCCTTTGTTTGTGCTTGAGAAGATGACGTCCTTTCTCGGCTGCGACATATGCCAGCGCGTCTGCCCCCACAACGCGGTGCTTGAAAAGGCCGAACCTTCTGAAGAAACATGCGCCGCGTTCGACCTGCGCCGCCTGATATTGGGTGAAACGAAACAGGCGCGCGCGCTCGTCGGCAGGAACGTTACGGGCGGCGGCAAGCTCACGGTCGAGGCGATCGCGCTCGCCGCTCGGGAGCGCATGTATGAAGCGGAGATACGCGCGGCGCTCGCATCCCCGCATCCGGCCGTGCGGGAAACGGCGAGATGGGCGCTGGAAAAGAATTTCTGACTTTTTTTCTTGCAAAGCGCGCACAGAATGGATACAATGTCTTTGCCGCGCTAGGCGGGGAGTTAGCGGTGCCCTATACCTGCAATCCGCTACAGCAGGGCACAATTCCCGTTCCGAGGCCCGGGCCTGTGGGGTCCGGAATCGGCAAGGAGCGTTGATGGCCGGGTCCCGTGCAATCGGAGACCGTGAACCATGTCAGGTCCTGACGGAAGCAGCATTAAGCGGATACGCCGATGTGCCGCGGGAAAGCCTGGCCGGAGCCACCTGCCCGAGATACCGCCCGGAGGCCCGCAAGGTCGAAGAACGGGTGCGCGGCATTCAAAAAAAGCCTGACGAGAGGCTTTTTTTGTTTTTCCGCCCGAACGGGATAAATAAGGCGCGGACGCATCTTATCGATTCGTTCGCGCCGCGATTTTGTGGATTACCTTAATCCTCTTTCTCGACCTTCGCCTCGGGCGCGTTCTTCTTGACGCTCTCGATGCCGTTTATGCAACCGGGCTTTGCCTTGTAGCCCTCGGAAACCGCGATGATCTCGCCGTTGGTGGCCTTGAGGCGGAAGCGGAACTCGCCCGCCTTGTCGGCATAGACCTCAAACTTGGGGTGCTTTTCAGCCTTGTAACCCTCGATAGTCTGATCCTCGATAGCAGCCGCGGGGGCGTTTTTCTTAACGCTTTCGATGCCCTTGATGCACGCGGCCTCGGTGGTGTACACCTCGGAGGTGGCGATTGTTTCCCCGTTGGCCGCCTTGAGATTGAACTTATAGCCGCTGGAACCTTGCTTAATAACGAATTTGCCCATGATATCGCTCCTTTCAAATCTTTAGCATCCCGCTTTATTTCCATAATCATACTATTTTCGACAGATCGCGCGCAAGTGACTTTATCACGGTTTTTCACGCATCAAAGGGGACATGTTCATGAAACAGCGGAATCATCGGCTTCAGAGGCTGACCGAACGAGCGAGCCGCGCGAAGAGCGCGGGCTCCACCTGCTCCGCGCGCGCGTTTTCGGGTATGCCGAGAGACGCGAGGAGCGCCGCGACCTCCTCCCTATCGAAGCGCGCCGCGCGCAGGTTATTGGCGAGGGTTTTGCGCCGCATCGCGAAGGCCGCCTCCAGCAATTTCGGCAGGGACGCGACGGGTGGAACATTCTCCTTACGCACGAAAACGAGTACGGCGCTGTCCACCTCGGGCTGGGGATAGAACTGTGCGGGCGAAAGCGTCATGAGCGTTTCGTACGCATAATAAAGCTGGGAGAGCACGGAGAGCGGACCATAGAGCTTCGTACCGATACGCGCCGTGAAGCGGGCGGCCGCTTCCTTTTGCACCATCAACGCCATGCGCGCGGGAAGAATGGAGCAGGAGAGCAGCTTCATGCAGATGGGCGTCGTGACGTAATAGGGCAGGTTGCCCGCCGCGCAGTACGCGCCTTCGTCTCTCGCATAGCCCTCGAGATTGAATTTCAGGAAATCCGCATGGACGAGCGCGAGCCGCACGTCCGACATGAATTCGCTTTGCAGCGCGCCGACCATCGCTTCGTCTAGCTCGACCGCCGTGACGCGCGCCGCACACGCGAGGAGCTTCTCCGTCAGCGCGCCGAGGCCGGGGCCGATCTCCAGCACGGGCAGGTCGGGCAGGCACGCAGCTTCGGCGATGGCGCGTGCCGCGCCGTCGTCCGCCAAAAAATTCTGCCCCAGCGCCCTGTTGGGCGTGAGGCAAAGGCTTTGAAGCTGCCGCCTGATGGTGTCGGCGCTCATTTAGCCCATCCGGACGAGCACGGTCACGTTGCGTTTGCGGCCCCAGCGGCGCGCGTCGCTCTCGCGCACGAAGAACAGGTCGAGCTGGTTGACGAGCGAGCCGTCCGGGTTCGTGTATTTGCGGAACGCCCCCGTGTCGAGCGCCTTGCCGTAGCCGTAACCGGGAACCCATATTTCGGTATAGTACGGGATGTAATGCGGGTTGACCGCGATGGTGCCGAACCTCGTATGGTGTCCGGTAGAGGTCGTACCGTCGCTCGAATAGGCGGTGATGTAGTCCATCGTCATTTCCACCCATCCGTCCACACCCGCGGTCGGTTTCTTTTTATAGATGCGCGTATCGCCGTAGTAGTTGGTCTGGTAGTGAATCTTGGTGCCGTATTTATAGATTTCGTCCGTCGCGGGCGTAATGACGACCTGATCGACCACCTCGCGCGATACCTCCACGCCGTCTTTGGTGACGATGCGCTGAGTGACCTGCTTGGTGCCGTCCGCGCCCGCCTGGATGAGGACGGGGTCGGTGTCGTTATATACGGCGTCGTCATACTGGGAGACTTCTTTATAATTAAGGGTCTTGTAGGCCGTGGTGTAGGCCGTCTGCACGTCGATATGGACGATTTTCATGCCCGCGGCGACGTCCGAGAAGGTGCACTCCGTGAGTTCGTCGTTCACATCGTACACGACGCCCGCTTCGCGCAGCGCGTCGCCCACGGTGCCGGAGGTCATTTCAAGCAGAACGACCTCGTTCTGCGAGCGCACGGCCACGGGGAACGAGCGCGTGACGACGATTTCCATGCCATCCGCCAGCGTTTCTTCCGGCGCGACGGAGAGCTCGTCCCCCTCGCGCAGCCGGATACCGTTGCCCGCGAGCAGGGATGACACGGTTTCGCCCGGCATGGCGAGGCAGGCAACCGCGGACCCGTCGACCTGGACCGTGACGAACACGCGCTCCTCCGGAGCGAGCGCGCTCGATAATAGCCAAATGCCCGCCGCAAGCACCAAAGCCACCACGGCGACGTCGAGCATCACCAACCGCAGCGAGCTCCCGCCGGGCAGCTCGGGCTTGATTTTATCCCATATGCGCCTGAGGTTTTTAAGCCTGTTCATGCGGGTATTATACCGTGCGTCTCCAATCTGTGTCAAATTAACGAATTATGGCGGAGGCCGATTTACACAATCCGGCAAATGCATATATAATGTACCCGTAATTCTGTAAAGGAAGCGCCTATGAGAAAGCTTATTCCCGCGACGCTCGTTTTGATCATGCTGCTCTCCCTCGTCCCCCTTTCCGGCTGCGAAAACCGCAAGCGCGACACCGGCGAGGAGGCCGTAGGCCGATACCTAGAATATATCCGCACAGGGGATTACGCCTCCGCCTGGGGCATGCTCAGCGCCGCCACGCGCAACGAGAAGGAAGAGGAAGTTGCGGGCAGGATCACGAAGCAGGCGTTCGTCGACAAGTATACGGACATCTTCAAGGCGCTTGAAATCACCGCGGTCGATTATGCCGACATCTCCTGCGGGGACGGAGACATCCTCTGCGACGGCAGCTTTACGGCAATTTATCGCTCCGCGTACACGGACGACCTGACGAGCCGCTTTGACATCGTCGCGCGCCGCGAGGGCGGAGAGTGGCGCATCGAATGGTCCCCGGCGCTGATCTTTCCTGAAATGCAGTGGGGCGACACCGTGCGCGTCGCCAAGCTCGCGGCAAAGCGCGGGGAAATCCTCGCCGGCGGCGACGTGCTCGCGGCGACGGTCGGCGCGGTTTCCGTCTATGCCGTCGTTTCAAAGATCGAGGATGCGACGCTGTTCGCCACACAGGTAGCGGCGCTTCTTAATATGACGCAGGCAGATGTGGCCGAGGCGCTCTCCAAGCCGTACGACGATGTAGCCGTAATCCGCCGATATTATTCGGATGAATTGTCCGACGCCGTCAAGGAACAGCTTCTGGGCATTCCGGGCATAGGCGTCGACTACGGAAATTATGGTACGAACCGGGAGTATCCTTTCGGGAGCCTGCTTGCGCATCTCATCGGCTATGTAGGCAGCGTGCCCAACGAAAGCGAGGAAGCGCTCGAAGCGGAGCTTGCCGCGCTCAACGAAGGGCGCAGCGAAGCGGACGGGCTCTATACCGCGGATTCCATCGTCGGCCGCCTCGGCCTCGAGAAGCAATACGAAAAGGAACTGCGCGGAAAGGACGGCGAGCTCGTCTACATCTGCACGGCCGAGGGCGCAAACCGCAAGACCATCTATAAAAGAAACGCTGAGAACGGCAACGACATCGAGCTGACGATCGACATGCAGCTGCAGCAGCGCCTCGAGGACGTCATGGATCTTGTGCTCTTCGGCGATACGACGGCGGGCGCCGTAATCGTCATCAACCCGAAGACGGGCGCGCTCCAGGCGATGTGCTCCTACCCCGGCTACGACCTCAACCTCTTTACGCGCGGCATTTCCGCCGAGGCGTACCAGGCGCTGCTGGGCGATCCGGCAAAGCCCCTCATCAACAGAGCGACGCAGGGCCTCTATCCCCCCGGCTCCACGATGAAGGCGTTTACGGCGGCGGCGGCGCTTGATTTAAGCGTGCTCGACCAAGATTATGCCTTCGACGAGTCCCAAATCGAGGACGATTACTGGACGCCCGAGGATTACGGCAACTGGATCTGGACGCCCATCAAGCGCACGCACATCAATTACCCGATGGAAGGGCCGCTGAACATGCGCAAGGCCATTATCCACTCGGATAACATCTATTTCGCCAACTGCGCGCTGATGACCGGCTGGGACAGCTTCATGAGCTATATGGAGGGAATCGGCTTCACGCAGGCCATCCCCTTCGACATCGGCGTGGCGACGCCGCAGCTGCACAACGAGGGTACCGAAGAGACCTACAAGTTGCTCGCGGACAGCGGCTACGGGCAGGGCGAAATCCTCGTAACCCCGCTGCAGCTCGCCTCGATATTCACAGCCCTCGCAAACGGCGGCGACATCATGACGCCCTACGTCGTCAAAGGCTTGTACCACGACCAGGGTATCCTCTCCAAGGAGGTCTACAGCCACATGGTGAGCGCGTGGAAGACGGGCGTCATCAGCGACGGCGCGATCAGCATGCTTACCTCCATGCTCGAGGATGTCGTCGACCCGGATCTCAACGGCACGGGCAGGAGCCTCCGGGTGAAGAACTGCACCGTGGCGGCCAAAACGGGTACGGCGGAAATCGGCAACGACAAGAGCCGCGAGATTTCGTGGTTCGCAGGCTACCGTGTGGGCGTATCGGACGAGGACGCGCGGCTCGTGCTCGTCATGCTCGAAATCCCCGCCGACGACAAGTACACGCAGCTCAAGTTCGACATCGCGCGCGCTCTGTTGGAGATGGAGCCAGCAACATAAAACCGCTACAAAAACTTTCATAAAATCCAGTCCGGGCATTTGACAACGATTAGGCGCGGGCGTAAAATTGTCTTGCGCGAATATTGTCGCACAAGTTATTATTTGTTTAATTTTTAACGATGCTGTCGTCTTATC
>DATMYG010000190.1:0-3915 GCA_035561055.1 Clostridia bacterium
GCGAGGCGTATGCCCTCGCATCGCGCTTTCTTCCCATATTGGAAGAAGAGGCGCGCGCGCATCCGGCGAACCTTGACGAATTCGCGCTGGCGGGGCTCGCCTTCGGCCTGTACGCGGACTCCCTCGAGGCGGGCCTTTCGAGGGAAGGGCGCGTCCTTCGCGGGGCGAACTGCAGCGTTTCGGTTTTCATGGATTCCGCGCTCGTGTCCTCCCGCCAGTTCGGCAACTGCTGGGTGCGCCCGCTGCCGCGGGAGGAAATCATCGCGCGCCTGCGCCCGCACGCGGGGCGCTTGCAGACCGTGGCGCTCTGGTGCGGGGACGGGCGGGAATGCGTCGAGCGCGCGCTGTTCGCTGCGGGCGCGGTCAGGATCACGGACGGCTTCCACATGTCCGAAGGCTACTGCGCCATGCCGCGCGACGGGGCGTACCCGCTGGCAAAATATATGAAAAGGGTCAGTGTGGCGCGGTTTTCCGGCGTGTGATATAATGCCCCCATGAGGGAAAAAATCGCGGCGTTCATCCGGGAAAACGGCCTGATCCCCGCGGGGAGTTCGGTCGTTGCGGGCGTGAGCGGCGGCGCGGATTCCGTGGCGCTGCTGCGCGTGCTCGTGCTGCTCTCGCGGGAGATGGACTTCGTCGTATCCGCCGCGCACCTTAACCACTGCATCCGCGGACAGGCCGCCGACGAGGACGAAGCCTTCGTCGCCGGACTGTGCGAGGGCATGGGTATCTCTTTGTACAGGGAGCGGCTCGATATTCCTCGCCTTGCGCGGGAACATTCCCGCACGCTCGAAGAGGAGGGGCGCGTCGCGCGCTACGCTTTTTTTGAGCGCGCGCAGGCGCATTTTTGCGCGGACCTCGTCGCCGTCGCCCATCACAAGGACGATCAGGCAGAAAGCGTGCTCCTGCACCTCGTGCGCGGCAGCGGTCTCGCGGGACTCACGGGCATGCGGCCCGGGCGCGGGGACCTCATCCGCCCCATGCTGTGCGTACGCCGCGCCGAGATCGAGGCGTATCTCGCCGCCGAGGGCATCCCTTACCGCACGGACGCGACCAACCTCGTGCCCGAGGGCACGAGGAACCGCCTCAGGCTCGACGTTATCCCGTACATCGAGCGACACGTTAACCCTGCCTTCACGCAGACGCTCTGCTCCATGGCGGAGCTTCTCGGGCGCGACGAGGAATACCTCGCGGCCGCCGCGCGGGACGCGCTCGCAAAAGCCGCGCGCCCGGGCGGGTATGATAGATTATCCCTCGCCTCGCTCCCCTCGCCCATACAAAGCCGCGCCATTCGCATGGCGCTCGCCGCCGTCGGCGCGGAGGTGGACATCGAGCGCGCGCACGTCGAAAAGGTTTCGGCGCTGCTTGGGGCGAAGACGGGGGCGATGCTCGATTTGCCGGGCGCGCTCGCCCGGATCAGCTACGGCCTGATCGTCTTTGAAAGGCCGGGCGGGCGGGCGGCGGAGGAGTTCGAGCTGCAGCTTCTGATCCCCGGGGATACCGTCACGCCGGACGGGGTGTTCCGCGCGGAAGTGATGCAGGATACATCCGTCGTAGCCGATCCCTACGTCGCGTATTTCGACCTGGAAAGGCTCCCCCCGTGCATCGTCGCCCGGCGAAGAAGGGCGGGGGACCGCTTCTTCCCGCTCGGCGCGCCGGGGAGCCGCAAGCTCAAGGAATACTTCATTGACCGCAAGGTCCCGCGCGAGGCGCGGGAGGTGCCGCTTGTGGCCGCGGGGAGCGAGGTGCTCTTCGTGCCGGGCTTTCGCATCGCCGAGCCCTTCAAGGTTAAACCCGAAACGACGCGCGTGCTGCGCGTTGAATATATTTCGTCCGGTCAAAAAGGAGGAACTGTATGACACAGCGCACCGACATGAACAGGGATATCGACCATGTGCTCATCGACGAGGAACAGATCAGCCGCAGGGTCAGGGAGCTGGGCGCGCAGATCAGCGAGGATTACGAGGGCAAGGACGTCGTGCTCGTATGCATCCTCAAGGGCGCGGTGATCTTCTTTTCCGATCTCGCGCGCGCGATCACCTGCCACATGGAAATGGATTTCCTCTCGATTTCAAGCTACGGCAACAACACCAAGACCTCGGGCATCGTGCGCATTTCCAAGGATATGGATACTTCCATCACGGGGCGGCATGTGCTCATCGTCGAGGACATCATGGACAGCGGCCTCACGCTCAACCACCTCACGCACCTTCTCAAGGCGCGCGAGCCCGCCAGCCTCAAGATCGTGTGCCTTCTGGACAAGCCCGAGCGGCGCGAGTGCGCCATTACGCCGGACTATGTGGGCTTTGTGATCCCCAACGAGTTCGTCTTGGGCTACGGCCTCGATTACGAGCAAAGGTACAGGAATTTGCCGTACGTCGGCGTGATGAAGCCGTAGGACAATTGTCAGTCAGGCAACGAGCCCGAACAAACCGCGCTGTCACCCGGAATACGTCAAAATCGTCCTCTCCCCCGAATTAATAGACTCCATTCCCGCTTCACAACCGCTCGCGCCGGTGCTAGAATAGTACCGGCGCATTTCGATGTTTTTCGTGAAGGAGAAGATTTCATGTTCAACGGCAAACCCATCATCTGCATCACCAGCGATTCGAACCGGGCGAACTGGCCTGAGAAGCCGCGCCAGCTCGAAAGCCCCAAAGCCTACAGCCTCGCCGTCGCGCGCGCGGGCGGCATCCCGTGGCTCGCGAGCGAAGTGTGCGAGGCGGAGCTCGCCGAAGTATGCGACGCGCTGCTTTTATCCGGCGGAGACGACGTCGCGCCCAAATACTTCGGCGAAGAGGTGCTCAACGCTTCCGTCAACATCGACGTGCCCCGCGACGAATTCGAGATGAGGCTCATCCCCGCGTTCATGAAACGGAAGAAGCCCATCCTGTGCATCTGCCGCGGCATCCAGATTCTTAACATCGCCCTCGGTGGGGATATCTATCAGGACCTTGTCGAGCAGTGCGGCTTCGTCCACATGAACAGGGACATCCGCCATCCTGTCTACGCCGAGCCGGGCACGCTCCTCTTTGAGCTTTTCGGAAAGGAATTCAGGACCAACAGCACGCATCATCAGGCCGTGCGCAGGCTTGCGCCGGGCTTTAAGATCGCCGCGCGCTCCGCCGAGGGCGTCATTGAGGGCATCGAGCACGAGAGCCTGCCCATCTACGCCTGCCAGTTCCATCCGGAGCGCCTGACCGGCGAGGGGTGGGATTCCCGCACGCCGGATTTTGCCCCGCTTTTCGAGCGCTTCGTCGCCATCGTTAAGCAAAGCGCGTCCCGCTGACGCGCCGGGGGTTCGCATGGGCATCAGCGTATTCGAGGCGATCATGCTGCTCTGTTTCGGCGCGGCGTGGCCCATCAACATCGCGCGCACGCTCAAAAACCGCTCCGCCAAGGGCAAGAGCGGGCTCTTTCTCGCCGTGCTGATGACGGGCTATATCGCTGGCATCGTCCATAAGCTAATCTACAGCCAGGACATCGTCCTCGCGCTCTACATCCTCAACCTCGTCATGATCAGCGCGGATTTTATCCTGTATCTATACTTTAGGAAAAAGGACAGGCTCCGCGAGGCCGGAAAAAGCGCGGCGTAGCCGCGCGTTGCCGCCCGAAAATGCGAAACATTTTTAGGCAAAGCGTGTAATTTCAAAAAATGACCGAGTCACTTTTTGATGAGCAAAGGCGGAGGCGCATGCGCCTCCGTCGCTTTTTGGAGGAATTTACTTTTTGCCTCAGACGAGCGCGAAGTAATCGGGGAAGAGCGCGCGCAATGCGGAGTTGTCCTTTTCAACGCCGCCCTGCCGCGCGTCGAGTTCAAGGAAGAGGAAAGTCGTGAGAATATCGTTCATGAAATAGACCGGGAAGGGCGTATTGAACAGGTTCATCAGCCGCACGCAGCACATGAGCGAGAGC
>DATMYG010000191.1:0-5891 GCA_035561055.1 Clostridia bacterium
TGAGGGCTGCAAAAAGAACGGCGTGGCCGTCCACCCGTGGACCTGCAACGACGAAAAGGCCATGCGGGAGCTTGCGCAGTCCGGCGTGGATGCAATCATCACGAACTATCCCGACGTTGCGCGTAGGGTCATCGGGTAGGGGTGGATTCCGGCGGCCGCAGCCTGGTGACCGAGGGCGTCTCACGTCCGAGCAAACCGTTCATTATTGTCGAGGGGCCGATATGGAATCGGCCCCTCGATTGATTTAATTGCTCATTGCCGTCAAATTGCCGGGCGTTCTTTCTCCTGCGCCCCGGCGATAGCCTTGTCGAACACCCGCCGCACGTCCTCCTTTTCGGCGTGCCCCTCGTGCAGCTTGTCCTGATCCAGATAGAAGCAGGGGACCAGCCAGTAATCGTAGGTGTTCGCAAGCGCGCGATGGCGACCCTCGTCGATCATTTCGATTTCAATATCCGAATAGCGCGAATTTTCCGCGCGCAGCTGGTCGATGCATTTGAGCGCGAGCTGGCAGTGCGGGCAGCCCGGCAGGTAAAAGAGCTTGAGCTTCATCCTACATTCGTCCTTTCATTCATTCTTTCCTGCTGTTAATATGGCGCGCTTTAGCCTGCGCCAATCAAAGCGCTTTGGGATCGATAGCGCCGAGCGCTTTCATCAGCGGCGCCGCGGCCTTTTCGACCGAACCTTGCTCGAACGGATTCGAAAGGCCGGCGAGCGCGAGCAGTTCCTTATACGGCAGGCTCCCGCCCGCGCGACAGAGCGCGAGGTAATCCTTCCACGCTTTCTCACGGTTTTCCGTCATGCGCCCGAAGAATTCGAACGCACCCATGGAGGCGAGCGTGTAGTCGATGTAGTAGAACGGCAGGGAGTAGATGTGGTGCTGCTTCTGCCAGAAGGAGCCAGCGCGCATGAATTCATCCCCGTCGTAGTCGCGTTGCGGCAGGTATTTCTTCTCAAGCTTCGCCCACTCGGCTTTGCGCTCGGCGGGAGTCAAATCCGGGTGCGCGTAGACGGTGTGCTGGAACTCATCCACCATTACGCCGTAGGGCACAAAGACCAGAGCGCCGAGTATGTGCGCGTAGCGGTACTTTTCGGCCATATCGCCGAAGAAAAGCCCCATCCACGGATACGTGAAGTATTCCATGGACATCGAGTGGATTTCCGCAACCTCCATGCCGGGGGTCATGTATTCGAGCAGTTCCTGCGCCGCGGAGGCCTGGGTCGCCGCGAAGGCATGGCCCGCCTCATGCGTGAGCACGTCCACGTCGCCCGTGGTACCGTTGAAGTTGCTGAAGATGAACGTGGCTTTGTATTCCGGGAACGCGGTGCAGTAGCCGCCCACGCGCTTGTTCGGCTTGGTATCGAGATCCATCAGCTCGCGCGCGACCATATCGTCGAAGAATTCACCCGTCTCGGGGGAAAGCTCGCGGTACATCCTCTTAGCCGAGGCGACCATGAAGTCGCGCTCGCCCTCCGGCTTGGCGTTGCCGTCCGCGAACTGGTACGCCTCGTCGTATACCCTGAGCTTGTCCACGCCGATGCGCGCGGCCTGTTCCTCATAGAGCTTTGAGCAGAGGGGAACGAGCACCTTGGCGACCTGCTCGCGGAAGGAGGCGGCCTCCTCCGGCGTAAAGGTACGGCCCATGCGCAGGTACCCGAGCGGCGTGTAATCCTTGTAGCCGAGCTTTCTTCCCATGCGCGTGCGAAGTTTGACGAGCTTGTCGTACAGCGCGTCGAGCTCCTGCTCATGGGATTTGAGGAAGGCGCTTGTGAGTTCCGCCGCCTCGCGGCGGAGCGCGCGGTCAGGATTCTGCGCATACTTGCGAAGGCCTGCGAGGTTGAGCTTTTCCCCGTGGAAGTCGACCTTGCAGGAGGCGAGCAGCTTTTCGTATTCGTTGGTGAGCTTGTTCTCCCGGATCATGTCGAGCATGAGCTTGGGCGACATGGAGCTGAGCTCCCTTTGGGCGTTGTGAAGGTACTGCGTACCGAAGCGCGCATCGATTTCTTTTTTAAAACGGGATTTAAGCACGGCCCTGTACCAACCGAGAAGCCACGGCATCGCAAGTGGCATGGCACGGTCGTAGAACTGCTGCTCCTTTTCATAAAACGCGTCGGAGATATCGATCGTATGCCGCACGTGCGCGAGGCTCATTTGTGTGGTAATAGCGCTCTGCAGGGCGGAGAAGCCGAAGATCGCCTGTTCCGCCTCGGCGAAATCCTTAGCCTGCTTTACGCTTCTGGTCAGCTTCGTAATCGTTCTGCGCGCGGCTGCAAGATCCGGCCGCCTGTATTCGAACTCGCTGAATTTCTGCATACTCCCTCCATATTCCATTATTTTCTGAGATTATACTACATCATCCGGGTGCGTCCTTACAAGGGATGTGTTATAATGCCGGGGATATCATGAAAAAGGAGCCCGCCATGACCGAGAAACTCTACTACGATTGCGCGTGCAAAGAATGCGAGGCGACCGTGCTTGCCTGCCGCGAGGCGGAAGGCTGCTTCGAGGTGCTTCTCGATCGCACGGTAATGTATCCGGAGGGCGGCGGGCAGCTTTCGGACACGGGTACCATCGACGGCGCGCGCGTATCCTACGTCTTCGAGGACGGGCACGACGTATGGCATCGCTGCAACAGGGAGCTTGCCGCTGGAGCGAAGGTCCGGGTGCGCTTCGATGAATGGACCCGGCGCGACCACAGCCAGCAGCACACGGGGGAGCACATCCTCTCCGGCGTGGCCGCGCGCCTTTTTGGCTGCCGGAACGTGGGCTTCCATATGACGGAGGATTACGTGAGCGTCGATTTCGACCGCCCGCTCACGCAGGACGAGGTGCTCGCGCTGGAGCGCGCGGCCAACGAGGCCGTGCAGCAGGACGAGCCGACGACATACAGGATTGTGGACGCCGCTGATTTGGACAAAATGGAACTTAGAAAGCGCGCCGAGGGGCTTTCAGGCGATGTGCGCATCGTCTATGCGGGCGGGGTCGATTCCTGCACCTGCTGCGGTACGCACTGCGCCAGGGCGGGGGAAGTGGGCCTCGTCAAGATCACGTCGTTCATGAGCTACAAGGGCGGCACGAGGATTTTCTTTTTGTGCGGCATGCGCGCCGTAAGCGCGATGATGGAGGACGCGCGCATCGTCGATGCGCTCGCGAGGCGTTTCAGCACCAAACCCGAGCAGGCCCTGCAGGCGGTTGTGAAGCAGGGGGAGGAGCTTGCCGAAACGAAGCGTTTTCTCAAGAAACGCACCGAGGAGCTTTTCGGATATAAAGCGCAGGAGATTCTGCGGGATGCGCCGAAGGCAGGGAATGTATCCGTCGTCGTCCGTCTCGAGGAAGGGCTTAACATGACGGAGCTCGGGCTGCTCTCGGAGCGTCTGCTCGCGCAGGGCAGAGCCGTCGTCATTCTTCTGAGCACGAGCGGCGGGCAGCTCCTGTACCGGCTCGCACGCTCCGAAGGGATCGGGCTGAGCATGAAGGAGGTTTGTCCCGCCGTCAACGCCATGACGGGCGGAAAGGGCGGCGGCAGGGACGATTCCGCGCAGGGCAGCGCCGAAGCGCGAAGCGAAACGAACGAAATTCGCGGTCAGCTTCAATTATATTTGGAAAACAGGCTTAAATCCGAGCGTAAGGCGTAATTTTCCTTGACAGTCCGCGTAAATGTGAATATAATAGCATACGGTCAAGCAGAAGCCCCGCTTCTCACCCGCCGGCGGCACAGCCAGGCGCGGTTCAAACAAAAAAACATCGATGGATGTTATTTGTGATTGTGGGCTTCGCGTCCGCAATTTTTTTGTTTGGAGGTGTCCGAATATAGCCAGCCAAGAACTCTTGATCAACGAGGAGATCCGCGACAAGGAAGTCCGGCTCATCGACGAGAACGGCAACCAGCAGGGCGTTGTGAACATCGACGTGGCGCTCAGGATGGCCGAGGCCGCCGATCTCGACCTGGTGAAGATCGCGCCGCAGGCGACGCCGCCCGTGTGCAAGATCATGGATTACGGCAAGTATCGTTTTGAACAGACCAAACGTGAGAAGGAACAGCGAAAGAACCAGAAGATCATCGAGATCAAGGAGATCAGACTCTCGGCGACGATCGACCAGCACGACATGGAGGTCAAAGCGAAGGCTTGCACCAAATTCCTCAAGAACGGAGACAAGGTCAAGGTTTCGATCCGCTTCCGCGGCCGCCAGATCAGGCACGGGGATATCGGGCTGGAAGTGATGAATGCCTTCTTTGAAATGGTGAAGGACAGCGCCTTAATCGAGCGTCCCGCCAAGCAGGAAGGCCGCAACATGACGATGAATCTGACGCCGAAAGCAAATTAAACTGATTTCCAACTTAAGGAGGACGATTACCCCATGCCTAAGATCAAGACCCACAGGGGTGCAGCGAAAAGGTTCAACCTTACCAAGAGCGGCAAGATCAAGCGCGCCAAGGCCTATAAGCGCCACATCCTGACCAAGAAGGATACCAAGCGCCTGCGCGGGCTGCGTCAGACCGGCTACATCGCCGAGTGCGAAGCCAAGAAGATCCGCGAGCTCATCCCGTATAAGTAAGGAGGAACACAACAATGGCAAGAATTAAAAGGGCGGTCAACGCCGTTAAGAAGCGCCGCAAGGTTTTTAAGCTTTCCAAGGGCTACTACGGAGCCAAGAGCAAGCAGTATCGCGCGGCTTCCGAACAGGTCATGAAGTCGATGGCCTACGCTTTCGTGGGCCGTAAGAACAAGAAGCGCGAATACCGCAAGCTCTGGATCGCGCGCATCAACGCAGGCGCCAGGCTCTGCGGCAGCACCTACAGCCGCATGATCAACGGCCTCAAGCTCGCGGGTGTGGACGTGAACCGCAAGGTGCTCGCGGACCTCGCCGTCAGCGATATGAACGCCTTCGGCGAGCTCGTTAAGATCGCCAACCAGGCACGCGCCTGAACAATTGAAAATTGACAATTGACTTATCAGGGGGGGCGCCGCCGTGATCGGCAATTGTCAACGGGGATTTGATGTAGGGGCGGAATCCATTTCCGCCCCTTTTTCAGGAATAAGGAGAAATCATGCGCATTGAGAGCACGAGAAACGACCGGGTCAAGCTCGCCCGCGCGCTTGCCGCGAGGAAGGGCAGGGGAGAACAGGGGCTTCATTTCATCGAGGGGGACAAGCTCGTGCGCGAGGCGGTCGTCTCCGGCGCGGAGGTGGTTGAAGCCTTCCTCGAGGAGGGGCACGACCTCATGGCGGCGGTACTCGAGGGGAGCGGCGCAGAGGTGCATTTGGTGACGCGCGCGGTGCTCGAAAGCCTCGCCCATACGGAGACCCCGCAATGGGTGTGCGCCACGGTGAAGACCCCTTCCTATGAACTGCCGGAATATTATCCGGCGGGGCTGGTTGTCGCGCTCGACGGCGTGCAGGATCCCGGCAACCTCGGCACCATCATCCGCACGGCGGACGCGATGGGCGCTTCCGGCGTTCTTCTTGGCGAAGGCTGCGCCGACCCGTTCGCACCCAAGCCTTTGCGCGCGGCGATGGGCTCGGTCTACCACCTTCCCATCTGGCAGAAGGCGCTGCCCGGGGAGCTCACGCGCATGAAGGGGCAGGGGTTCGCGCTCGTATGCGGCCATCTCAAGGGAAGCGGGGAGTTACCCGAGCCGGGCGAACGCTGCGCGCTCGTCATCGGCAGCGAGGGACAGGGCGTGAGCGACGAGGTCGCGGCGCTTTGCCAAAAGTACAGGCTGCCGATGTACGGCTTCGCGGAGTCGCTCAACGCCTCCGTCGCCGCCGGAATACTCATTTATGAAATCGCGCAGGCGATGCATCGGTAAAGCATCAAATGTAAACAAATGACAAACAGGGTTCAGGCCGCTTGTATTGGCGGCCTTTCGCGTCTAAAATCAGTGTATGAG
>DATMYG010000192.1:0-3907 GCA_035561055.1 Clostridia bacterium
GTGCTCGTGTGCGCCACGGTCGCCAAGGAGCCGCGCGCGGGCGTGGACTTCCTGCCGCTGAGCGTGGAGTTTGAGGAGAAAATGTACAGCGTGGGCAAGATCCCCGGCGGCTTCATCAAGCGCGAGGGTCGTCCTTCTGAAAAGGCGGTGCTGACTTCGCGCCTTATCGACCGTCCGCTTCGCCCGCTGTTCCCCAAGGGCTTCTATAACGACATTCAGGTCATCGCGACCGTGCTGAGCGTCGATCAGGACATCCAGCCGGACGTGCTCGCCATGATCGGCTCATCCGCGGCGCTCTCGATTAGCGACGCGCCCTTTATGGGACCGACGGGCGCGGTGAGCGTAGGCCTCGTGGACGGCGAATACGTCATCAACCCCGACAGCGCCGCGCGCGAAAAGAGCAGGCTTGCCCTGACGGTCGCGGGCACGAAGGACGCCATCATGATGGTCGAAGCCGGCGCCAACGAGCTCACCGAGGAGGAAATGCTCGGCGCGATCCTCTTTGCGCATAACGCTATCAAGGACATCGTCGCCTTCATTGAGGGCGTTCAGGCCGAGGCCGGAAAGCCCAAGATGGAGGTCAACATCTACCATCCCGACCCCGAGTTTGTCGAGCTTGTACGCGAGTACGCGTTCGACAGGATCGTCTGGTCGCTCGATACGTTCGAGCGTAAGGAACGCGAGGTCAGGAACGACCAGGTCAAGAAGGAAACCATCGAGCACTTTGCCGAGCAGTTCCCCGAGAGCGGCAAGGACGTGGACGCGATCCTCTACAACATCACCAAGGAGATCGTGCGCGACAAGATCATCAACCGCGGCGTACGCCCCGACGGGCGCAAGATGGATGAGATCCGCCCCATCTGGTGCGAGGTCGGCATTCTCGCGCGCACGCACGGCAGCGCGGTCTTTACGCGCGGGCAGACGCAGGTCATGACCATCGCCACCCTCGGCGCGCTCGGCGACGGGCAGACGCTCGACGGCATCGGCGAGGAGACCGAAAAGCGCTATATGCACCAGTATAACATGCCGCCGTACAGCACGGGCGAAACTCGCCCCGTGCGTAGCCCCGGCCGCCGCGAGGTTGGTCACGGCGCGCTCGCCGAGCGCGCGCTGCTCCCGATGATCCCGTCGGAGGAGGAGTTCCCGTACGCGCTTCGCCTCGTGTCCGAGGTCATCAGCTCAAACGGCTCCACCTCGCAGGCCTCCATCTGCGCGAGCACCCTCGCGCTCATGGACGCGGGCGTGCCCATTAAAAAGCCGGTCGCGGGCGTCGCGATGGGCCTCATCAAGGACCCCAACAACGGCAACATCGCCGTCATGACGGACATCCAGGGTCTCGAGGACTTCCTCGGAGATATGGACTTCAAGGTTGCGGGCACCCGCGAGGGCATCACCGCCATCCAGATGGACATCAAGATCAAGGGTATCGACGAGCAGATCCTCACCCGTGCGCTTGAACAGGCGCGCCGCGGCAGACTCTTCATCCTCGACAAGATGCTCGAAACCCTTGCCGCGCCGCGCGCCGAGCTCTCGCCCTACGCGCCGCGCGTCCTGCAGTTTACGATTAATCCCGATAAGATCCGAGAGGTCATCGGCTCCGGCGGCAAGACCATCAATAAGATCGTGGCGGATACCGGCGTCAAGATCGACATTGAGGACGACGGCCGCGTGTTCATCCTCTCGCCCGACGAGAAGGCTTCCGCCGCCGCCAAGAAGATGATCGACGACATCGTGCGAGACATCGAAGTGGGACAGGTCTTCCTCGGTAAGGTCGTCAACATCCTGCCCATCGGCGCGCAGGTCGAACTCAAGCCAGGCAAGAAGGGCCTCGTTCACATCAGCAAGCTCGCCAACAAGCGCGTAGAGAAGGTGGAGGACGTCGTTTCCATAGGCGACGAGATCCTCGTGCGCGTCATCGAGATCAAGCCGGACGGCAAGATCGACCTGACCCGCAAGGGCCTCCTCCCGGAGGATAATAAGGACTGAGCCTCGGTTAAAACAACGCGGAGCCGCCTTGTGGCGGCTCCGTTCTGCTTGTCAAAAAAGTGGCTTCGCCTCTTTTTTGAATTACGCACTTTGCCTAAAATGCTTCGCATTTCCGGGCGGCAAAGCGTGAAAAGTACGAAAGCCTACGGCTTTCATCCGTTTCGGCGTACACGCCGCCAAAGCCGGATTTGAAGTCAAGGGGCGCGGCCCCTTGACAATCCCTGTTTTTTTGACAGTCTGCTCGGAGCCGCCTTGCGCGGCTCCGTTTTTTATTGTTGCTTCAAGCTTCCCGCGTAAGATACAGCGAATAAACCCTGTGCGGATACTCGCCGCCGCGGAACGCGAGGCTGTATTGCCGACCGCTGTCAACGAATCCGAGCTTTTCTGCAAGTTTTGCCGAGTTCCTGTTGTTTGCGGAAATATGCGCGTCGATCCGCTCGACACGCATGTTCTCGCGCGCGAAACGGATGATTCCCTGTGCGGCTTCGCCCATGTATCCCATGTTCCAGAACGCGGGGGAAAGATCGTAACCCATGTCGCATGTCCCGTGGTTCATATCCCAGCAGTGAAAACCGCAGGTGCCGATTTTAGCGCCGTCCTCCTTCCTGACGAGTATCCAGCGGTGCTGACAGCGCGGCTCCGGCCTCGTATAGAACGCAATGATTTCATCCGCGCCCTTCAGGTCGACAAGCGGCTCCGCGTCGAACAAATACCGGTTGACCTCGTCGTTGGAGAACTGCGCCAGGATGAATTCCCTGTCCTCGCACGCGATGTTCTTAATTAGCAGCCTCTTTGTTTCAAGCTCTTTGAAAAACACCCGACCTCCGATCCGGCGCGCATTCCGGCGCGCCGCAAAATTTGTCAACAACTCCATCATACCCGCTCGGCTGATATGTGTAAAGCATTTGCGCAAGTAATGCGATTGAGCTTGACAAAGAGGTTGGAAGATTTCTAGAATGATATGAATTATCGAATAAGTTTTGCGGATCACGTAAAGCGCGATGGGAGGACAAAACCGTGACAAAATCAAGACAGGAGCTCGTGCGGATCATACTCAATAGCTCGGATGACGCGCCTTCCGGCGAGGAACTGGTGCACCTCCTGCTGGAGCGCAAGTTCTCCGAGGACGCGGATACCGGCGGCAAGCCCCTTACCCTCGGCGAGAGGATGGCGGACGCCATCGCGAAGTTCGCGGGGAGCTGGACGTTTATCCTCGCCTTCGTCGCATGCCTGTTGCTGTGGATCGTCGTAAACACGCTTGTTCTCATCGACGGCGCGTTCGACCGGTATCCTTTCATTCTGCTCAACCTGATTCTTTCGTGCGTGGCGGCGCTTCAGGCCCCCGTCATTATGATGAGCCAGAACCGCCAGGAGGCCAAGGACAGGCAGCGCTCGCAGAACGACTACAAGATCGACCTCAAGTCTGAAATCATCGTCGAGGACATCCATCAAAAACTCGACCAGCTATTGAAGAATCAGGAGGAAATCTATAAAAAGCTCGAGGAGCTTCAGCTTGCGTCAAATCTCGACGCCGAAGCGCAGGGAACCCCGGCTCCGGCCCCGGCTGAGTCGGAGCGGGATTGAGCGCCGCGCTTTGATCCATCCGGCGGGATTAATCTTCCGGCATATGTCGAGCTACTCCATGTGATCGGGGTATTCGTTGAAAAGCCGCAGGGCGGCTTCCCGTATCAGCGGGAGTTTCCCGTACCACTTGCGATAGTTCCATTCGCATGCGCCGCCGAATACCGCTCCCGACAGGTTCCTCAGGATCAGATACGAAGCGTATGGGTGGGAATTCGTTTTGTCGGATTCGTTGGCTTCGTTCAGAATGCTTCGAAACATTGTGAGGTCGGGATAATAAATCAGTTCGGTCAGCTTTGCGCGGTATTCCAGTTGCACAGGCGTCATGTCCGCGCCGATG
>DATMYG010000193.1:0-2458 GCA_035561055.1 Clostridia bacterium
CCATAGGTGCGTTCGCGAAAACGCCGCGCTTCCAGGGCGGGGGCAGCTCGCACATCAATTGTTTTAAAACTGAAAGCTTCCTCGACGCCGTCGCAGGAAACGCGGGCGTCGCGTACGCTGAGGGGTACCGTCTGGATACCGAGGAGGCCGACCTCGCGCTCGTACGCGAGGCCGTCAGGGCCGCGCGGGGCGCGGGCATCGCCGTGGTGTTCGCCGGGCTGCCGGACGCGTTAGAGTCCGAAGGGTACGACCGCGCGCACATGAGGATGCCCGCGAACCAGGTTTCCCTCATCGAGGCCGTGGCCGAGGCAAACCCCAATACCGTGGTGGTCCTGCATAACGGCTCCCCGGTGGAGATGCCGTGGCTGCCGCGCGTCAGGGCCGTGATCGAGGCGTATCTCGGCGGGCAGGCGGTCGGCGGCGCGGTCGCGGACGTATTGTTTGGCAGGGCGGAACCCTCGGGCAGGCTGCCGGAAACTTTCCCCATAAAGCTGGAGGATAACCCTTCTTACCTGTATTTCCCCGGAAATAAGCGCCGCAGCGAATACCGCGAGGGCGTGTTCGTCGGGTACCGCTACTACGACAAAAAGAAGATGGACGTCCTTTTCCCGTTCGGCCACGGTCTTTCGTATACGCGCTTCGCGTATTCGAACCTGCGCCTGAGCGGGGTGGAAATGTTCGATACGGACACGCTCGAGGTTGAGGCGGACGTCACCAACATCGGGGAGCGCGCGGGCAAGGAAACTGTGCAGCTCTACGTCAGGAACTGCCTGGGGGACGAGATCCGCCCGATCCGGGAGCTTCGCGGTTTCGAGAAGGTTTCCCTCGCGCCGGGCGAGACGAAGACCGTCCGCTTCACGTTGGGCAAGCGCGCCTTCGCCTACTGGGACGCCATAGTCCACGACTGGCGCGTCGAGAGCGGGGAGTACGGCATCGAGCTCGCGCGCTCGAGCAGGGATATCCTGCTCGACGCGAGCGTGAAGGTGATCTCCACCGCGAGGGAGGGCGAGAGGTTCGACCTCGACAGCATCGTCATGGACATCATGGCGGACCCGCGGGCGAAGGCCGTCGCCGAGCCTTACCTGAAGCTGGTGCTCGAGCAGTTCGCGCCCAGCCAGGAGGAGAGCGAGACCGCGCGCAGCGCCATTTCTTTGGAAATGGCTTACGCGATGCTCAAGTACATGCCGCTGCGCGCGTTTTTAAGCTTTGGCGGCGGGATCGGGCGCAACGAGCTACTCGCGCTGATCGACGCGATGAATGCGCAGTGAACGCTGAGCGCTGTATGAAATACGGCTATTTTGACGACCAAACGCGGGAATATGTGATCACGACCCCGCAAACCCCGCTGCCGTGGCTCAATTATTTGGGCTGCGAGGAGTTCTTTTCTCTGGTGACCAACTGCGCCGGCGGGTACTGCTTTTACCGGGACGCGAGGCTGCAGCGCCTTGTGCGCTACCGCTACAACGGCGTGCCGGGCGACGTGGGCGGCCGCTTCCTGTATATTAAGGAAACGGGCAAACCCGCGTGGAGTCCCGCATTTCGCCCGTGCGGCGCGGAGCTTGACGCGTACGCGTGCCGCCACGGCCTCGGATACACCGTCATCGCGGGGGAGAAGGACGGCCTTTTCGCGGAGGAAACGCTGCTCGTACCCCTCGGGGAGAACTGCGAAATCCACCGCGTGAGGCTCCTGAACCGCGGCGGCGCGGAAAAGCGGGTGCAGCTTACCGCCGCCGTCGAGTGGTGCCTGTGGAACGCGCTCGACGACATGACCAATTTCCAAAGGAACTTCAACACCGGCGAGGTGGAGATCGATTACGGCTGCGTCTACCACAAGACCGAGTACCGCGAGCGGCGCGACCATTACGCCTACTTCGGCGCGAACGAACCACCCTCCGGCTTCGATACCGACCGGGACGCGTTCCTCGGCCGCTTCGGGGACTGGGGCAGGCCCCGCGCCGTACTTGAGGAAACGAGCTACGCGAGCGTCGCGCACGGGCGCGCGCCCATCGCGGCGCTGCGCTACGACATCGTGCTCTCCCCGGGCGCGGAAAAGACGCTCGTCTTCCGCCTTGGGTACGGCAAAAACCCGGCAGGGGATAAGTTCGAGCGCCCGGGCGTCATCCGAAAGGACGACGAGCGGCGCACGGCCCGGGCGTATGCCTCGGACGCGGACGTGGAGCGCGCGCTAGAAAAGCTTTGCGCGCACTGGGACGCGCTGCTGGGCGTGTTTTCCACGCAAACGGGCGATGAGAAGCTCGACCGCACCGTCAACGTCTGGAACCAATACCAGTGCATGGCGACCTTCAACGTAAGCCGCAGCGCGAGCCTTTATGAGAGCGGCATCGGCCGCGGCATGGGCTTTCGGGACGGCTGCCAGGATATCTTGGGTTTCGTCCATTTAATACCCGCCCGTGCGCGGGAGCGCATCCTCGACATCGCGGCCATCCAATTCGAGGAC
>DATMYG010000194.1:0-8619 GCA_035561055.1 Clostridia bacterium
GAGGAGGGGTTTTACCTCAACTTCAATTATGCGGACCAGTCCCGCGCGAGCTATTACGCGACCTACGGCGGGCTGTTCTTCCTTGGCATTTTCCTGGGGCTGATGTTCACGTGCGCCGCAGCGCTCATTATGTACTACAAGCAGATTTCCGAGGGGTACGACGACCGCGGCCGGTTCGACATCATGCAGAAGGTGGGCCTCGGCCGGGACGAGGTCAGGGCGTCCGTGCGCGCGCAGGTGCTGACGGTGTTCTTTCTGCCGCTCGCCGCGGCGGGCGTGCACGTCGCCTTCGCGTTCCCGCTGATTTCGGTGCTCTTCAAGATGCTGGCGCTGACGAACGTCAGGCTCTTCCTCTTTTGCACGCTGGGCTGTTATTTGGTCTTCGCGGCGCTCTATGCCGCCGTCTACGCGCTCACGGCGCGCACGTACTACAAAATCGTGTCGGATGATTGAACCCGCGCGAAATCAAAAAGGCTTCCGGATAATCCGGGAGCCTTAGTTATGCAAATAATTATCAATTGCCTATTGTGAATTGTCCATTAATACACGTACTGTCCGTTGGCGTACATGTATAGGTACCCGAGCAGCAGCACAAGGCTGACGGCGGTCGCGGCGGCGTCCTTCGCTTTCGTGTCGGCGAGAAGCGCGGCGGCGAAGGCGAGCGGGAAGGCGGCCGTGAGGTAACGCGGGGAGCTCAACAGCCACGTTGCCCCACAGGCGACGACGAAATAGGCGAGGAAGTACAGCGTATAAGAAGGCCGCAGCCTTTTCGCCGCGCCGGCCACGATGGCGAGGCCGCCGAAGGTGCAGGCAAGGTTCGGCAGCCAAAGCCCCAGGGCCTTGCTGACCTCGCCCTGGATGACGGAGGAAACGAGGTACTCGACCTGCGTGGCGGCGCTTTCAAAGAAGTAGCCGAAGCCCTGTCCCCAGTGCTCGCTCTGGTAGCGCATGAAGGTGAGGGCATCCCCCGTGACGGCGTAATTGATCGCGAGGTATGCCGCGAGCCCGAGGAGGGGGATAGGCACGCACAGCGCGCGAAGAACGTGCGTTTTCGCGTGATTGCGAAGCGTGCCCGCGCGGCCGTCCGCCAGAAGGTCGGCGAGCCATTCGAAGGCGACGAAGGCGATCAGGATCGCGCCGACGCTCCTTGTAAAGCCTGCGAGCGCGCCGAACAAACAACCGAAGAAATAGTGCTTCTTTCGGACAAGGTACACGCAGGCGAGCGTCAAGGCGAGAAAAAGGCTTTCCGTCATGGGTGCGGCGAAGAAGAACGAGGCGGGCAGGATGAATAGGTATTTCATCACCCGAAGGGCGTCTTCCCGCTTCATGTCGAGCGCGGCGACCTCATAAGCGAGCACCGCCGCAACGAAAGCGGAGAGATTGGATACGATCATGGCCGAGGCAAAAGAGTTGTTTGTCAGCGGGTTGAACAGCGCCATCACCACGGGATAGAACGGGAAGAACACGATGTGGAAGCGCGGGTCTCCCTCGGTCACATACCACCTTTCGGATATGCCAAGGTAGCTGGGCGAGTCCGAGCGCAGCCACACGGTCTTGAGCGTGTCGAGGATGCCGCCGGGATAGGCCTCACGGGCGAGGCAGTAGAACGCGTACGCCGCGACGAAGATCAGGAGCCTCGTCAGCAGCATGAACATCAGAATCTGTGCCCACGGATGCCTGCGCGCGCGGCGAAGGCTCCTTTCCCCGAGGCCGAGGTCCGGCGCGGGCGGCTCGTTTTTCACAAGCGCGTTCCACGCGCTCGTCACGAGGGGAATCACGCAGATAACGAACAGCACCGCGAGCGCACCGCCCGTAAAAAGACCCAGCAGCGAGGCGCTGCCGAGGATTGCCCTCCATATGAAAAGCACGGCCAGTATGCCGGACAGGGCGGCCGTAATCGCCGTTTGCGTTTTGTTTTCCATGAGCGTAATTATAGCATAGGAATGTATACAAGTATATATGCGCCGGACCTATTGAAAAGGCAAAAACTTTGGGCTAAGATTGTTTTGCCTGAATGAATCCGGCAATAATAGTGCATAAAGGAGCAAGCACCATGATCGAGTTGACCTCGCACGGCGTCTATCTTGTCGACGGAAAGGTACAGGCAAACGCCCCTGTGAGCGTGACCCCCGACGAGGGCCGCGAGCAGACGATCGCTTACGGCATCCTGCGCGCCCATAACGTTTCCAAAGACCCGAAAAAGCTTCAGCTTAAATTCGACAAACTGGTGTCCCACGACATCACCTATGTCGGTATCATCCAGACCGCGCGCGCCAGCGGCCTGACCAAGTTCCCGATGCCCTACGCCATGACCAACTGCCACAACTCGCTGTGCGCCGTCGGCGGCACCATCAACGAGGACGACCACGTCTTCGGCCTGTCCGCCGCGAAGAAGTACGGCGGCATATATGTTCCCCCGAATCAGAGCGTCATCCACAGCTACGCGCGCGAGGCCATGACCAAGTGCGGGGATATGATCCTCGGCTCCGACAGCCACACCCGCTACGGCGCCCTGGGCACCATGGGCGTGGGCGAAGGCGGCCCCGAACTCGTCAAGCAGCTCCTCAGCAATACTTACGACGTGCCCGCGCCCGAGGTGGTGCTCGTATACCTGACCGGTACGCCGAAAAAGGGCGTCGGCCCGCACGATGTGGCGCTCGCCCTCGTCGCCGCAACGTTTGAGAACGGCTTCCTCAAGAACAAGGTCCTTGAGTTCACGGGCCCCGGCCTCGCGAACCTGCCCGTCGAATTCCGCAACGGCATCGACGTCATGACCACCGAAACCACCTGCCTCTCTTCCATCTGGGAGACCGACGGCGCGGTGAAGCATTACTACGAGGTCTACGGCCGTCCCGAGGATTATAAAGAACTCAAACCCGGCAAGGCCGCCTATTACGATTCCATGATCGAGATCAACCTCGACAAGGCGGAATCCATGATCGCGCTGCCGTTCCACCCCTCCAAGGCGTACACGATCCACGAGTTCAACGCGCGTGCTAAAGAGCTTCTGGCCGAGGTCGAGGAAGAGGCGAAAAAGCAGTTCCCCAAGGCGAAGACGGATCTTCTCTCGAAGGTGCGGCCGGACGGCTCCGTGCTCGCGGACCAGGGCATCATCGCGGGCTGCGCGGGCGGCACATACGACAACATCATCGAGGCCGCCGCCATTCTCGAGGGCCAGGACGTGGGCTGCGACTACTTCAGCATGAGCGTCTACCCCATGAGCGTGCCCGTGAACCTCGCCGTCAACCGCCAGGGCGCGGGCGAAACGCTACTCGAGGCGGGCGTCACCATGAAGCCCTGTTTCTGCGGCCCGTGCTTCGGCGCGGGGGACGTGCCGGCCAACAACGGCTTCTCCGTCCGCCACACGACGAGAAACTTCCCCAACCGCGAGGGCTCTAAGCCCGGCGAAGGGCAGATTGCCGCCGTCGCCCTGATGGACGCCCGCTCCATCGCCGCCACCGCGCGCAACCACGGCGTCATCACCGCCGCGACCGACGTCGACTACGACATGCCCGATATGGAGTATTGCTTCGATTCCGCGGTCTACGATCGCCGCGTCTACAACGGCTACGGCCATCCTCAGCCGGAAGAGGAGCTGCGCTTCGGCCCCAACATCGCGGACTGGCCGAAGATGTACGCCCTCGGGGAGAACCTCCTGGTCGAGCTTGCGGCGGTCATCCACGACCCCGTGACCACGACCGACGAGCTGATCCCCTCCGGCGAAACCTCGAGCTACCGCTCGAACCCCATCCGCCTTTCCGAATTCGCCCTCTCGCGCCGCGTGCCGGAATATGTCGGCCGCAGCAAGGCTATAAAGAACGTGGAGCTGGAGCGTATCGCGGGCAAGAAGCCGCCAAAGCTCATGGACGCGCTCGCCAAGGTGGGCGACGCCGAGGCGCTCATCAATACGACGAGCACCGGCTCGGCGATCTTCGCCAACAAGCCGGGCGATGGCTCCGCCCGCGAGCAGGCCGCCTCCTGCCAGAAGGTGCTCGGCGGCCTTGCCAACCTCTGCTATGAGTACGCCACCAAGCGTTACCGCAGCAACTGCATCAACTGGGGTATCGTGCCCTTCACCCTCGACGCGGACGCGAAGTTCGATTATGAGGACGGGGATATGGTGTTCGTGCCCGGCGTGCGTCGTGCCATCGAACAGGGTGTTGAGAAAATGAGCGGCAAGATGATCCGCAAATCCGGTGCGGTCGAGGATATCGCCCTTTATGTTAAGGGCCTCACCGCCGACGAGAAGGAAATCCTCCTCGACGGGTGCCTGATGAACTACTACGCGGAGCAGAACAGGAAGAGCAAGTAACAGCTGATTGTGTGTTGTTTCCCAGGGGTAACGGAATCCGGCCCGCGCATCTGCGCGGGTCGGATTCTCTGCAAAAACGGTTTTGTGCCTGTTCACGGAACCGAGACTATAGTAAAATAAGGAAAACGAAAAGGGGGATAACACGCGATGTCTACGCAAGGCAAGGCAGAGGAAGGGAACATCCGAAACGGTATCGTTCTGTCTATCACCGCCGTTTTTGTTCTGGCCGTTTTGGCGTTTGTGTTTTTCCTAGTACGGGGCAGCATGTCGAAGCCGACCTATACGGTGGCCGAGCATACGCTGACTATTTCGGGACAATACGGCGTGCAAATCGATCTTGAAGGGGCGGCCGTTACGCACGAATTCACACGGCTGCCCGAAGCGGAAATGAAAACGGACGGTGCGGCGATCGGAACGATTCAGAAGGGCACGTTTCAACTGAACGGAACGAAAGTATATCTGAATATTATGGACACGAATGCTTCCGACTATCTCCTGATCAGGGACGGGGAAGGATACGGGTATTATATCGTCTGCGAAACGCCCGAAGAAACCGAAGCTTTGTACGAGGAAATCATGGATCAGGTAGGGTAAGCGGCTTTTTCACTCAATTAAAAAAAGAGCCTTTTCGGAGGCTCTTTTTTATATTGTTATCTTGACAGGGAATCGCCATGCTACTATAATATCGATGAATGAAAATTCAATGAATAGGAATTTAACGAATGGGCATTCGAGAAGAACAAAAACAGAAGCGCTACTGGCAGATATTGGAGGCCGGGCTCGACCTGTTTATCCGCAAGGGGTATGCCGCAACAAAAATCAACGACATCGCCGAGCGCGTCGGCATGAGCGTGGGGCTGCTGTTTCATTATTTTCCGTCGAAGGAAAAGCTCTATGAGCAGTTGATCGCATACGGAATCCAGGGCTCGACGGAAACCCTTGCGGGCATGGAGATGGAGCCCCTGCTTCTCTTTGAAACGATTACGGAGCGGATTCTTCGCTATGTTCAGACGGATGCGTTTACCGCGAAGATGTTCGTACTCATGGGTCAGGTGAATTACAACGAGGCGGCGCCGCCGGGTGTCCGCGATATGCTGCGGGAATACGATATGATTTCCCCGACCGCCAAACTGATGGAAAAAGGACAGGCGAACGGCACGATCCGGGACGGCGACCCCTACGCGCTTGCAATCGCGTACTGGTGTTCCATACAGGGCATTGCGGAACGGATGGCCCTGCTTCCCGGGACGCCGTGCCCGCAGAGCAATTGGATTATTGATATAATAAGGAGACCGAAAACATGAAGAAAAACGTAATCATCGTCGGGGCGGGCATCGCGGGGCTTTCAGCGGGCGTATACGCCCTGCAGAGCGGGTTCAATGTGACAATCTACGAAAGCCACACGATCCCGGGCGGCGCTTCTACAAGCTGGCGGAGGAAGGGCTATCTGTTCGAGGGCGGCTTGCATTGGCTGACGGGCTCTTCCCCCCGTGTACCTCTCCACAAGATCTGGCGCGAGGTGGGCGCCCTGGACGACACGGTTGAAATCTATAACAAAGATCCCTTTTTTACCGCCGAGTATCAAGGGAAGCAGGCGCATCTTTATCAGGACACAGAAAAGCTGCGCCATCATCTGCGCGAGCTGTCGCCGGAGGATGGGAGGGAAATCGACCGGCTGATCGCGGACGTCGTGCGGTTCGAATCGATTAATTCGCCCGTCATGGATATTCCGCACGTTAAAGTGAAGAAGAAATCGCCAGGCGACGCGTTCTTCATGCTTAAAATGCTGCCCGTCCTGCCCAGGCTCTCCTATTACAGCAAGCAATCCACGCAGGAGTATGTGCGTACGTTTAAAAGCCCGCTCGTTCGGATGCTGCTGGAGAATGTCGCCGGCGGCGAAAACAATGCGGCGGCGCTGGTTTTCACGCTCGCAACGCTTGCCGCGGGGGACGGCGGCTATCCCAAAGGCGGCTCGCTCGCGATGGCGGCGCGCATGGCGAAGAAATTCCTGTCGCTGGGCGGCGCCATCCATTACGGGAAGCCGGTCGACCGGGTGTGGGTGCAAAACGGAACCGCGCGCGGCGTAATCGTTAACGGGGAGCATATCGCTGCCGATGCGGTAATCGTAACCATTGATACGCTCGTTGCGATCGAGAGCATGTTTGACGCGCCCATCCATGAGCCCTGGGCGGAGAAGATGCGCAGGGAGACCCTGCCTATGCTCGACACCTTTATCTGCGCGGGCGTGGAGGCGGATCTCTCCTGTGAGCCGGAGCGCTTGGTCTTTGCTGTCGACGAACCGCTCATATGCGGCGGAGTCCCGGAATACGAAGTAAATGTCAATCACTATGCGCCTTACGAGGGCTACGCGCCCGCGGGCTGTACGGCGCTGACCTCCGCCATCATCAGGGACAGCTACGATTTCTGGAAGGCCTGCCGGGAAGACGGAACCTATGAGGCGGAAAAGCAAAAACTCGCGGAGTCGTTTATCCGCAAGCTGAATCAAAGGTATCCCCAGACGGAAGGGAAGGTAGCCGTGTGGGATGTGGCGACGCCGCTGACCTACGAGCGGTACCTGCATTCCTATAAAGGCTCGTGGATGACGATTATGAAGAAAGGGGCGATGCCCGCGCGGTATCCCTGCCGGCCGGAGAGCATCGGGAACGTCTATTTCGCCGGGCAGCGCCTCATGAGTCCGGGCGGAACGCCCGTGGCGGTTCAGACGGGGCGTATGGCCGTCCAATACCTGTGCCGGGACACGGACGCGGTCTTTCAGGGTAATCTTTAATGCAAAAGGGCTCATTCGGCTGAAAACCTGATGAGCCCCTCGCTTATTTGTTCAGGGATTTCGCTTTACTCGTGCTTCTCGCCGCAACCGCAGCCGCAGTGCTCGCCGCACTCCTCGTCGTCGCAATCGCAGCCGCATTCCGCGGAGAGCCGCTCCTCGACGATGGCGGCGAGCGCCTCGAATTTGTCCTCGTCCGCGGGCACGAAGTTCTCCTCGTCCCCTTCGGTGACGATCTTCATGATGTAGACGTCGTGCTCGTGCTCGCACTCCTCATCCTCGCATTCGCATTCGTCGGAAAGGTCCATGAGCACGGCGTATTCCTCGCCCTCATACTCGAAATAATCGACCACGTCAAGCTCAAACTCTTTGCCGTCGTCGTCCGTAAAGGTTACAAAATCCCTTTCTTCCGTATCCATCGGTTTACCGCCTTTCAGTTACTATAGTTTGATTTTACAACATATCTCGCCCGTTTACAATATCCCCGATCCGATGTAACATAATACGGAAAACTTTCGGGAGGTTCGTATGTTCAAGGCATGCTGGAGCTTGGGCAGGGATGATTTCGCGGGCGTCGAAGCGCTTCGCGAGGCACTCGGCGTATCCATCGACGCGATGGACGATTATGCCGCGCATATTTACGTTTCGGATGAGGACGGCGGCCCCATCGCCGCGGGGCGCATGTATCCCGTCGGAGACGCGCTTCGCATTGACAAAATGGTCGTTGCGGAAAAATACGCTTCGCTTCCTTATGAGGAACTGACGCTGCGCATTCTCCTCTACAGGGCGCGCGAGCTGCCGCAAAACATCGTTGAGGTCGAGGTCACGCCCGGCGTCGAGGAGCTGCTGCCTCGCTTCGGCTTTGCGCCGGTGCGGGAAGATCCGCGTTTCATGCGCTGTGCGCGCAAGGATATTGTATGGTTCAGCCAATGCGGGGATTGATTGAAAAGGAATGAAATTATCCTTGCATATCTCGGGTACATTGGTTATAATACTATACGTTCGACGTCCGGTTGGACACAGCGCTGGTGTAGCTCAGTAGGTAGAGCACCTCATTGGTAATGAGGAGGTAGGCAGTCCGAATCTGCTCACCAGCTCCAAAAAAATCCTTGTGGTTAGCGGCTTTTGCTTATTGGGCTAAAGGCCGCTTTCCTTTTTTGCTGCTTTCCAGCTAATAAACCAGCTAATACAGCTAAACAATGTTCTGTTTCGCATGGACCGCACCAAGCAGCAGGTTTTGCAGTATTTGCTCCATTAGTTCAGGTTTGTTTTGCAGCAGCAACATAACGGCATCTGCTTCTCGTCCGTATCAATGTGGTCGGGGTTGTCCGAAGAGGCTTGTTGATGAAAGCTGGTTTCGACCGATATAAATAATAAAATGCCGATCGGTAAACAGACGAATTAACGCCGGTTGGTGCCGAAACGCTGCCAAAACTTTCTCGGTAATAGTCAGCGATTATATTCCAGCACGCACCCCGGCGTCAACTAAGATGCAATGTTTATTAGCGGTCTGTTATATTGT